>NZ_NPDD01000066.1 GCF_002272245.1 Bacillus sp. 7884-1
ATTATTTCTCTGATGAGCTCGTCCTACTAAGTAAGCTCAAAAGCGACCTCATTAATTTAACATATCCACCATGACGATGTCAACAACTTTTCAATTTCTTTTTTCGTTGTGTGACTCACTCGTGAGGACGAGATTTAATATAACATGTTCGAAAAATGATTGCAATATAATTTATAAAGTTTTTTTGTTTTCTTTATTTTTGTTAGAAGTTAAACAACAATTTACTATAACCATTTAATGAGAATAAAGAATATATAACTGTCAAAGGATAAATCAAATATGTGATAACTCATAAATTCAACCATTTATGTATATGTAATTAGTAAGAGCTAAAATAATTTAAGACTGTACAATGGAGAAAAGCAACACTAGCTTTTCCAACTATATTTAGTAATAAGTAATATTTCTTTATTTTTCATGGAAGGGATATCGTATAATAGTAATAACTATATTCTATTTATCACTAATCACAATAATAATGGACGTGAAGTCAATGGAGAATATTGATTATGATATATTATTAAAGCTTGGAGTATCTGCGATTTTTGGACTTATCATTGGGCTTGAACGTGAATTAAAGAGAAAACCTGTTGGACTTAAGACAAGTCTTGTAATATCTGTAGTGAGTTGTCTACTAACCATTGTTTCAATTGAATCTGCTTATATGTTTCCTGCTTCTGATGATGTAAAAATTACTATGGACCCTCTTCGTCTTGCTGCGCAAATTGTTTCTGGTATCGGTTTTCTAGGTGCAGGCGTAATTCTTAGACGGGGAAATGATAGTATATCTGGTTTAACAACGGCTGCAATGATTTGGGGTGCAGCTGGAATCGGTATCGCTGTTGGGGCTGGTTTCTTTATCGAAGCGTTTGTTGGTGTCGCCTTACTAATTATTAGTGTAGAGTTGGTGCCTTATGTCATGAAGTTCATTGGTCCAAAGCAATTGCGTGAAAAAGAAATTAGCCTTCAATTATTTATTAGAGATAAAATCCAAATTGAAGATGCCATTTCATTTATTATGAGTAGAAAATATATTATCCGCAGGATCCGTATAAAAGATTTAGATAACGGCGACCATCTAGTTCAGATATTAATTGCCGTTGATTACCGTGAAAAGACTACCGAAGTTTATGATTCTGTTTCAAAATTAGATGGCGTCCATAAAGTTGAAATAGAAAGCATGGGGTAATTTACTTTTAACTGAAGAAAATGTAAAAATTACTATTGCAAGATTGGTATGAGAAAGATATAATTTTTCTTGTACCACATACGGGGGCTTAGCTCAGCTGGGAGAGCGCTTGCATGGCATGCAAGAGGTCGTCGGTTCGATCCCGATAGTCTCCATACTTAAAAACCTTTGCGCTGTTGCAAAGGTTTTTTGTTTTTCTAATGATAAAATCTTTCATCATCCTCCTATTTTTTCTTTCTTCATTTTGTTTTTTAATCTCAATATAGTGTAAAATCCCATTTGCAAAAAAATGTAATTTTTCCTATTGCAAATTTCAATATGTTGTTACTATAATAAAACGTGACAAAAATTATAATATTTAGAAAAATCAATCTCTTAAAGGAGGTGAGTATTTCCTGCGCTCATGACTGCTTTAATTACTTTGGTTATTTAACTTAAATGCACAGTCAGCTATATCTATTTTCAGTCCTCATTTTTTGTTTTACATTTTGTTACTATGAGAGGGGGAGCTTCCAATGGAGGCTAGAAAAATTACAGCTAATTCTGAAAGCGATTACAGTGCTATTGTTCAATCATCTTCATTCCAAAAATTACTCTCCGAAAAGAAAAAATTCATTATACCCATCACGATCTTCTTCTTTTGTTTTTATTTCGCCTTACCTATCTTAACTTCCTTTTCAACTGTTCTAAACAACAAATTCATAGGCAGTATTACCTGGGCTTGGGTTTTTGCATTTCTTCAATTCGTTATGACATGGGGATTATGTATGCTCTACTCTAAAAAAGCAGTCAAATTTGATGATTTGGCTGAACAAGTTGTTAAAGAAGGGGGGAGAAACTAATGAATACGGCCGCTTTTACGATGTTTCTTTGTATCGTTTTTGTAACGTTGGTAATTACATACTTCGCAGCAAAACGTACAAAAAACGCAAGTGAATTTTATACTGCCGGCGGAGGACTGACTGGCTGGCAAAATGGATTGGCTATCGCAGGTGATTATATGTCTGCAGCTTCATTCCTTGGAATAGCTGGTGCAGTTGCATTAACAGGCTTTGATGGATTCTTTTATAGTATTGGTTTCCTAGTTGCCTATCTTGTTGTTTTATATTTAGTGGCAGAACCATTGCGTAATTTAGGTAAATATACATTTGCAGATATGATCGCAGCACGCTTTGATGCAAAAAAAGTGCGTGGTTTTGCTGCCATGAACACCGTAACCATTTCTATTTTTTATATGATCGCTCAGCTTGTAGGAGCTGGTGCTCTTATTAAATTGTTATTAGGGCTGGAATATACTACATCTGTTTTGATTGTTGGGGTGTTAATGACTGTTTATGTAATTTTTGGCGGGATGCACGCAACAAGCTGGGTACAGATTATTAAAGCTGTTCTTTTAATGGGTGGCACATTCCTAATCTCCATTGTTGTTTTTGCTAAATTTAACTTTAGTATTACAGATATGTTCGAGCAAATGAAAACAGCTACCCCCTTAAAGGAAGCATTCTTAAACCCAGGAGTAAAATACAAGGATGGCATTGACACACTTTCATTAAACATGGGACTAGTTTTGGGGACAGCTGGTTTGCCTCATATTCTGGTACGTTTCTTCACTGTAAAAGATGCTAAAACTGCACGAAGTTCAGTTGTTTATGCTACTTGGATCATTGGGATTTTTTACGTTATGACGATATTCCTTGGGTTTGGCGCTGCAGCGTTTGTGGGCACAACTGATATTGTTGCAGCCAATGCAGCTGGTAATATGGCTGCCCCACTTTTAGCACAGGCACTTGGAGGTAATATGCTGTTCGCATTTATTTCCGCGGTTGCCTTTGCAACGATTCTTGCTGTTGTAGCAGGACTAGTTCTAACTGCAGCTTCAGCTTTTGCACATGATTTCTACAACGAAATTCTTAAAAAAGGTAAGGCAACAGAAAAACAACAGGTAAGTATGGCACGATGGGCCTCCATTGGAGTATCTGTGGTATCAATAGTTTTAGCTTTAGGGGCACAATCGCTTAACGTGGCTTTCCTTGTTTCCTTAGCATTTGCTGTAGCAGCAAGTGCAAATCTGCCAGTTATTATTTATACAATTTACTGGAAACGGTTTAACACTACGGGAGCCATTTGGGCAATGGTAGTTGGACTTATTTCAGCTATTGGACTTGTAATCATTAGCCCGAATGTTTTTAGTCCTGAAGTAGGAAAGGCAATTTTCGTTGGGAACCCTCTATTTCCTTACACGACACCTGGTATTGTATCCATTCCATTAGGATTTATTGCGGGATATCTTGGAACGGTCCTCTCCAGTCAAAAAGCTGATGCGAAGAAATATGATGAGGTACTAGTAAAATCCAATCTTGGGATTGGTCAATAGGTAACCAAAAAGGACTGAAAGTTACTTCAGTCCTTTTTTATTTACTCCGTTTGACTAATCCTGAATTACCGCTTTTCCTATTCCTGCCTCCACCTGTTTGGCTGGAACTATTTTGCTTGCTCTTAATTGATTTTGGCTTACTTCCATTCCTTGACGAAAATTTAGGTTTACTATCTTTCCTTTGACCACTCGTTGATCTTAGATTTTCATCCCTTTTTCTCCGGTTCTTCGATGGTTCTTGTTTATCTTTATGATCACTTTCAGCGTTCCCTATATTTTGTTTTTGAATTTTGATCTTTAACTCTTTTTCGATCATATCTAGTGTTTGGCGATCATCTGTTGAGTAGAAAGTGATGGCCAAGCCCTTAGTACCTGCTCTTCCAGTTCTACCAATTCGATGAATAAAGCTTTCGGCATCTTGAGGAATGTCATAATTAAATACATGTGTCACCCCTTCAACATCCAGACCTCTTGCTGCGACATCCGTCGCTATCAACAATTGAATATCCCCGTCCCTGAACCGTTTCATCACTTGCTCTCTTTTGGCTTGTGATAGGTCACCATGGAGCTCATCACATAAAAATTTGTGTGATTTAAGAACCTCATACAACTTTGAGACTCTGCGTTTGGTTCTACAAAAAATAACAGCTAAATATGGTCTATGTGTTTCAACCAATTGAATTAATGTTGCTTGCTTAGCTCGATCAATGGTATGAATGGCAATTAGTTGAACATTTGCTGCAGGCCCCTGCGTTTTCTCAACTTGGATGTATTCAGGTTTTCGCATATGTTTATTCGCTAGTGTCCGTATTTCCTCTGGCATTGTTGCAGAAAAAAGCATAGTCTGACGAGTCTTAGGTGTTTCCCTGATAATATCCTCAACTTCATTCAGAAAACCTATATGGAGCATTTGGTCCGCTTCATCAAGAACTAAAAATGAAGCTTCCGATAAGTGAACTGTTCCTCTTCTAATATGGTCTAATAGCCTGCCTGGTGTACCGACAACAATTTGAACATTTTTCTTAAGCTTCTTTAGCTGTTTATCAACATCCTGTCCCCCATAAACGGCTAACACATCTACACCAACAATGTCATTGGTCAACTTTTCAAATTCCTCGGTAATTTGTAAAGCCAATTCTCTGGTTGGAGTTACTATGAGCGCTTGTACATGTGGTGCAAGTGGATTTATTTTTTCTAAGATGGGCAGTATGAAGGCAAATGTCTTTCCTGTTCCTGTTTGCGCCTGTGCAATAACATCTCTTCCATTCATGACAAATGGTATTGCCTTTTCTTGAATTGGTGTTGGTTTTGCAACACCGAATTCCTTTAATTTATTTACGGTCGATTCAGAAATACCTAATGAGTTAAAATCAGGCAAAAAAATCCCTACTTTCTCTATCTATAAACAACAAAATTTTCGTCTTATTAATATTGAGTGTTTAACACAGAAATAGCAAATATTCTTTTTATAATAAAAAAATCTTATCAAGTTGATAAGACCTTTTCATAGTATACTAACGTTTCTCAATATAGTAATAACTAATTTCCCCAAAATCCTTACAATCTAACAAAGTGTGCTTTTGCATTCTGACCCAGGTCAGCAAATCTTCTTTTACCGTTTGTTCATCTAAAATAACCTCGATAATTTGTCCATCGATCAACGCTTCCATCTTTAAGAACAGTGATTTGATTAACTCGCCGCCTTCTGTATAACCTGCATCATATATTACATCCGGTACATATTGGAGTGACATTCATTAAAGCTCCCATCACATTGTATTCAAACCTCTAATAACAACATCTATTATAAAAAAATGTTATGATAAGATAAATTCAATTTATCTATTCTACCGATAAATTTAAATCGTTTATTTCAATAAAGGGGCAAAATCAATGGATTTACACCAATTATATGTGTTTACAAAGGTAGTCGAGCATAAAAGCTTCTCTAAAGCAGCCGAAGACATCTTTTTAAGTCAATCAACTGTCAGCTCCCATATTCAAACACTTGAGAGAACTCTTAATGTAAGTCTATTTGATCGGGTTGGCAGAGAGAATATCCTTACACCATCCGGTGAGCGTTTGTATCAGTGGGCACTAAAGCTTTTATTATTGAAGGACCAGGCAATGTTGGACTTAAAGGAGGGTGTGACCGAACTTCGGGGAATGATTCGAATCGGTGCAAGCTCTGTGCCTGGGCAATTTATGATTCCAAAGATGGTCAAGGAATTTAGAAATCGATACCCAAAAGCAACATTTCATATTAACCAATCCTCCTCAAAAAATGTGGCGGATAAGGTTCTAAATGGTTCTGTGGATTTCGGTATTTTAGGTGAAAAATATGAGAACGAAAAGCTTTGCTATATTCCTTTACTTAAAGAAAATTTAGTCCTTATAACGTCACATCATTCTGATATTGTCGGTTCTGTCGATATTCATGATCTCTTAAAGTTTCCTTTTATTATGCGAAACGCTGATTCTGGAACGAATTCGCTTATTGAAAAATTTTTAACGAAAAATCAAATTTCCAAAGACCAAATGAATATTGTTGCTTATACAGAAAGTGGACAAAGTTTGATTCAGTTTGTACTCCAGGATATTGGTATAGCAATTATATCGGAAATGGCTGCAAGGGAATACTATGATAGAAAATTACTTAGGATCCATGAAATTAATGGTTTCGATAATCAAAGATTTTTCTATCTCGTTTATAACCAAAACAAAACCCAATCGATGTTATCTAAATTATTTATTGAAAGTGCACATGAATTAATTAAACCTGAAAGCTAAAGCACAATCAATCGGGCTGGAAAAACTCCAGCCCGATTTTTGTTATGGTTTAAGAATAACTTTAATACAATCATCTGTTTTTGTATCAAACACTTCATATCCATGCTTCGCTTGCTCTAATGGCAAGACATGGGTAATGATGTCACTGATATCAATCTTTCTTTCATTAATCATATTGTACAGGAATGACATATAGGGAATAACCGGTGCCTGCCCCGTTTTAATGTCAACGTTGCGCTGAAAGATGTCCCCAAGCGGAAAAGCATTATATCTTCCACCGTAAACACCTGTAAGTTGAATCGTTCCACCTTTACGTACTGCTTGACTAGCAATAACAATGGCACCCATGGCTCCGCCATGAAGCTTCATACCCGTTGCCAAAAACTCCATCGGGGTCATTTTCCCATCCATTCCTACTGCATCGATGACGATATCTGCTCCGCCCTGAGTAATTTCCAGCAGATAGTCTCCTACATTTTCATGTTCCTCAAAATTAACTATTTCCACTTTATTTGTCCGCTTCGCGTGCTGCAGCCGATAATTAATATAATCAACCGCAATAACTCTTTTCGCACCTTTTAACCAGGCGAACTTTTGTGCTAGTAAGCCCACAGGTCCACAGCCTAAAACGATGACAGTATCATCAGGTTTTACCCCGGCGTGGTCCACACTCCAATAGGCAGTTGGTGCAGCATCAGCAAGTAATACAAGTTTCTCATCTTCCACTTCACAATTCTCCGGAAGTTTAAATGGAGTGAAATTCCCAAAAGGCACCCGCATATATTCTGCCTGTCCGCCAGCGTAACCGCCAGTTGTTTCCGAATATCCGAAAAAACCACTTCCTTGACCATGAGGATTCCCATTGTCACATTGACTTGTTAGATCGTGAGTACAATACCAGCAGTGTCCACAGCTTACGTTAAATGGGATAATGACTCGATCCCCTTTTTTTAACTTAGTAACCTCAGGACCTACTTCTTCAACAATACCCATCGGCTCGTGCCCGATTACATAATCTGTTGGCAGATTTGGTATCATTGCATGTATTAAATGCAAATCAGATCCACAAATAGCTGAAGATGTAATTTTTACGATAATGTCATCAGGATTTTTTATACTTGGATCCTTTACGTCCCTAACTTCAACATTCTTAATTCCTTGATATGTAACAGCCTTCATCTTTATCCCCTCCTTTTATTGGTTTGGTGTTGCAAACATTCCTTGCCGATCAGTATCGTTAGGGTAAAGGTTTAATTTAGCAATCTGCACCGCTGTCTCCGCGGCCTTCATATCAACGGGAAACTGTTCTTTAAAATTATGCGGATGTAGCCAGCCCTTCTTTATCATTAAATCAGCTATTTCAGTATGCAAATCGATAGCTGCCTCCATTTGCTTATGAAAAATTCTCCTTAGTTCTGGATTAGCGGTTTCTGTAATCGCAAATCCATAATTACGAATGCCATTTTTAACAGTTAATAAAAAATCCATAGCAAATGCAGAATCGGCCAAACTTGGCATCCCCTCTGCATTTCTTGGATCTAAATAATCTTGCATACCTTCCACCTCGCTTATTGTAACAATTGGCTGTTTTTATAAAAACGTACGATTTCATTAATATCATTAATAGCTTGCTGAACATCCTTTTCCATCAGTGCTTTTAACTCATTATCGAAGCAAATGCCCTGCATTAATTTTGACCGCAGTAAACAAACTGTTTTAAAGTTTAGAATCTCATGTGTTTCCATTGTTTCATGTAAGGCTAAGGTTTCATTGACCATCACACTCACCCCCAGGTTCTGCCTATATTTTCTCCTATTTGCATTTCCTTTTATGCAAAATGAATAAACCTCATTTGACTTAGAAAATATATAGAAGATTAATTCAGTTCGTTTTGGAGGAAAATCAATGACAAAATACCTTGGTCTTCATGAGACGCTTGACCTTCATGAATTGTTAACCTTTAAAAATCTATGTTTAACGAAAGCTACAACCATGAGTGTTTTAGCCCAAGATCCAGAATTGAAAGCCATTCTATCGGAAGATGCTGCCACTGGTACACAGCATATACAGCAGCTCCAAAAGTTTTTAACAGATAGGAGTGATCGTGCATGAATCAACTCATCCAAAACTTAATGGGAATGGGCGGAATGACAGACCAGGTAATTGCAACAGATTTCCTTATTTCAGCTAAAGCAGGAGTAAGAAATTATGCGGTAGCCATTACTGAAGCAGGTACACCAGAATTAAAAGCTGCCTTAAGAGAACAATTAAATACTGCCATTGCGACACATGAAAAAATCACCAACTATATGATTGCTAGAGGCTTCTATCACCCTCATGACTTAGGTGAGCAGCTGCAGGTTGACCTGACTATAACGGATACGGCCTTAAAACTTGCACAAAAATGAAGAAAAGGAGGACCCGTTTGGTAGGTTCTCCTTTTATATTTGTATACTTAATTCTTTTAATTTCTTTTTATCGATTTTTCCAACATGTGTTTTCGGGAGTTCATTTAAAGATATAAATTTCTTTGGAATTTTATATCTTCCTAGTTTTCTCTCACAATAGGCTATTAGTTCCAGCTCATCTAGTGGTTGAGGATGTTTCTGGACGATAAAGGCTGCAACAAGTTCTCCCCATTTTTCATCTGGGAGTCCGATTACTGCCACTTCATCAATCTCAGGGTGAGCTGCAAGCCAATGTTCAATCTCAAGTGGATAAACATTTTCACCACCCGTGATGATCATATCCTTCTTCCTTCCGACAATATAGTGGAATCCATCTTCATCCTTCCTTGCCAAGTCTCCTGTATGAATCCAGCCTTCTTTTTTCGTTTCTAGCGTTGCGAATTCGTTATTCCAATAATGCGAGAACGAATGTTTTCCTTTTATTAAAAGTTCTCCAACCTCGTTTATGGCGGCTTCTTGCCCATTTTCCTTTTCTAATTTAATCGAGTTGAATAACATTGGCTTTCCAACTGAGCCGCGTTTCACTTGCGTTTCTTCGGGATCAATAAAGAAATTATTTGGGCCTGCTTCCGTTAATCCATACCCTTCTTTAAATGCTAATCTCTTTTTCTGAAAGGCTTCATAAACGTGGAATGGACAAGGGGCCGCTCCTGATAAGAAGACTTTCATAGACGGAAATTCACCTCTCTGGAACTCTTCCGTTTGAATGAGTAAATGGTACATCGTTGGTACAAGGAGAATAATCGTACAGTTGTACTGTAGTATTGAATGAACCACTTTTTGTCCGGAGTACTGATCACCAATCACAACAGTTCCGCCGGTCATTAAGATTGGCAGCGATAATGCATTTAGTCCGCCTGTATGAAACATCGGCATATAGTTGATTGTTACATCCTCATCTGATAAATTCCAGCTAAGAATTGTGTTTATCGCGTTCCATTGAATGGATTGATGGCTTAACACCACTCCTTTTGGTTTACCGGTGGTTCCTCCTGTATAGATTATGGCTAGGGGGTCAAGTTCTGAGATTGGTTCTAAATCATTACTACTGTCTAGTAGTAGTGCCGTAATCTCTTCATACTTTGATTCTCCAACATAAAAAGAACAAGGTACTAAAGATTTCAAAGAAGTAAACATGTTCTCAAACTTCTGATGGATACCAAGTAATAAGGGTGAACAATCCAACAAAATTTCATTTAATTCATGTTCTGACAGCCTCCAATTAAGCGGAACAAATATCGCGCCAATTTTTCCACATGCAAACAACAAATCAAAATAACTGATATCGTTTGGAGACAGAAGTGCGACTCGATCCCCTTTTTTGACACCTTGACTACTTAACCAACCAGCCACTGAGGACGAACGTTTATTTACTGCTTCATAGGTCCAGGATTTATTTGAATCTTCCTCTATAATTGCCTTTTTATTTGGCGATAACCTTGCTCTATTTCCAAGCCAGTCAAGTTCCCACCTCACCGTTCAATCTCTCCTTCACAACTAGATGAGAACATCTTACATAATTTTAGTTACATCGAAGTTACAAGAGCGAGATTAAAAAAAACGGCCATAAAGGCCGCTTTTTCAATTACATCATTATCCCGCCATCTACATGAAGAACAGTCCCGTTTATATAATTTGATTCATCGGATGCTAGAAACAAGTAGGCGTTTGCGATATCTTCAGGTTTCCCCAGCCTTAACAGCGGAACCATCTGTTTCATTTGGTCTAATATTCTTTCAGGAACCTTGGCTGTCATTCCTGTTTCGATAAAACCAGGGGCAACTGCATTTACATTAATCCCTTTCCGTCCAAGTTCTTTCGCCCATGATTTGGTCATCCCGACTACACCTGCTTTTGTTGCAGCATAATTCGTTTGGCCAACATTCCCATAGACGCCTGAAACAGAGGAGGTATTAATAATTCTTCCTTTTCCATTTTCAATCATGGAAGGCAATACAGCCTGTGTACAGTGAAATACTCCTGTAAGATTAACATCTAAAACTGCTTGAAAATCATCGATGGATAATTTCGAAAGCATCGCATCTTTTGTAATTCCAGCATTATTAATGAGGATACCGATGTTTCCGTAGACTTCTCGGACTTTCTCAACCATTTCATCTACACTGGAACGCTGTGCTACATTCACTTGAAAAAAGGTTACTTCATAGCCCTTTCCCCTTAATTCTTGTGCCCTCTTTTCACCCTGCTCTGCATTAAAGTCAGCCATGGCCACCTTTGCACCTTCTTTGGCAAATACTTCCGAAGCTTTTAAGCCTATTCCATTTGCCGCACCAGTAATAAGAGCCACTCTGTCTTTTAATCTCATTTGAACACCTCATTCTTTAAAAAATTTGTCAATTCTTTTAGTAATTGAGGTAAGTCATCAACAAGAGGGGAATGCCCACAATCCGTTAACTCTACAAATTTAGCTTTTTGCCCCAAATCCTCTACCAATTCTTTTGTCATCTCAGCACTTACAACGAAATCACGGTCACCTCTTAATACAAGGACAGGTACATTAATTTGATCCACTAGTCCATTTCCTTCTACCAGCCCATTATGATAATGACTGATATTAAACGTATTGTTAGAATGATGTACTTCAGCTAAGTTTCGCTGTGTTCTCATATCCTGGACATATTCGTCATACAGCTCAGGTTCAGGCTGATTTTTTGTATAAATAACGGCGTTCCATATTAGTTTTAATAAATCCACATTATTCGTGTCATAGGCAGCTTGAACAGGGATGGTTCGAATTAAGTCACGTTTAATATCTTCATAGGAGGAAAATCTTCGCGGTTCCTCGTTCACACTCGTTTTTCCGTCAAACGGATACCCTCTAGTAGATTCTGAAGCTAATAAAATCAGCTTATTGCAATAACCAGGATTATCTGCAGCAAATTGCATGGCGACAGCACCACCTGTTGACCAACCTATAATCGCAAAATCCTTTAAGTCAATTTCATCGACAAAGAGCTTTACATCATCTGAAAAATCCTTGATTGAAGTTATTAGCTTATTGTAGCTGGATTTTCCAAACCCTCTTAAATCTAAAGCATATAGCTTATATTCCTCAGACATATTATTTAGGACTAGGTCCCAGTGCTTAGAAGAAGTCATGTTTCCATGGATTAACAATACCTTTTTCTCTCCTCCTTCCCTTTCTCGATAGGCAATGGTTTCTCCATTTGATAACTGTACCTCTTTCATCGTCACATTAACCATTACATCACCCTTCCCCATTTAATTGTAGAGGCTCCCCAGGCATAGCCAATCCCAGCACTGACTAAAACGACAATGTCACCCTCTTTTACCTTCCCTTCTTTTACGGCAAGCTCAAGAGATAATATTTGATCAATCTGTCCGATATGACCGTAGTCCTCCAGATAGATTGATTGCTGGTGTGATAAACCCAATTCTTTTAATACATATTCATGGGCAGACTTTTTCATGTGAAGCATGGCTATAAATGAAATTTCTTCCTCATTGTATCCACTTTTTCTAACAGATTCCCGAACTACCTTCAGAAAATTAGCCATTGATTTCTGTTCCAAACGCTGTTTCATCCCCTCAGGGTCAAGGACATCCAACATATTTAGCCGCTGATCAATCGCTTCTTTTGTAATTGGATTTTTTGTACCGCCAGAAACAACCACCACATCCTCTGAAAAGGAGCCATCAGTCAACAGCTTCGTTTCTAACAAGATGTTTTCATTGTGGTCTTTTTTCAAGAGAATGGCACCGCCCCCAGCACCTAGATTAAACATGAAACGTGTCCTCGGATTCTGGTAGTCGATGAAATCCCCATTTCGATATCCTCCTGCCAGGAGCACAGTTTGGATTGTTGGATCTGCTATCATCAAGCTTTTTGCTACCTTAAGTGCCATAACGGTCGTTCCACATCTTAAAGCCACATCAAATGCCCAGGCATTTAAGGCTCCAACAGCTTCCTGTAGTTTGATTCCAGCCGTCCAAAGTGGGTATTCCTTATGCTCTTCACCAATATAAATAACTACATCAATCTCCATTGGGTCGATTCCCGCTTTTTTAATGGCTTGCTTTGCCGCAATGATTCCCATTTCACACGTATGATCATCGGGACCCGGAACATATTTCTTCTTTATCCCCATCTTTTCTTCAACAACATGTGCAGGGATTCTTGCTTTTTCTGCTATCTCTTTGCCTGTTATATAATCCTGTGGGAGGTAAAGACCCGTACTTACGATTCCAATTTGCAAAACATCCACCACCTAGATTAAGTGTCTTCTACCATCGACATCATAAAAGCAGTAGCCTCTTCAATGGTGTCAAATAAAGTTTCCCGCTCTTCTTGAACATGGGTAACTTTAATCCTCCATTGTTTTTTACCAGTCTCTTTTTCAACAGCAACTAGTTGAAAACGAACGACGAAGGAAGCAATTTGTTTTGGTTCCATTTAGCCTCCCCCTAACCTGCTAAATTTTCTTCTTTCTTAGCAGTCTGCTGTTTTTTTCGTTTCCAGGTGAATTTCCTTAGTGTCCCCACAATACCTAGCGGGAAGAAAATGACAACCAAAATATAAATGATGCCAAAGAAAATAATCCAACGTTCAAATATCCAATGTTCTTTTGCAAGCTCCGTTAATCCATCGTGTGCAAATTCAATTAATCCTGCACCGATAATAGCACCAACTAAAGTGCCTACTCCGCCAATAATCGTCATCAATAAAGCATCTAAGGTAATATCCATTGCGAATACACTTGTATTCACATATCGAAGTGACATCGCATAAAACATCCCCGCAATCCCAGCTAATACACCTGAAACAACACTAGCAGCAATCTTATAATGTAATACTTGATAACCTAAAGACTCTGTCCGTTGTTCATTTTCTCGTATGGCCTGAAGAACTCTCCCAAGAGGGGAGTTGGTAAAGCGTTTTAAAATCATAAAAGTAGCAATCATTGCTGCCAAACAAATGATGTAAAAATTAGTCCGATCTATAAACAGTTCCGGTACTCGAAAGGTAAATCCATCATTTCCAAACGTTAAGGTCCGCCATTTTTCCGCTAATACTAAAAACAATCCCGCCAATGCCATGGTTAACATTGCGTAAAAATGGCTTTTCAATCGCAGTGTAAGCAAACCAACAATAAAACTTACGATTGCCGTAATGAGAATCGTTGCCAGTACTGCATAAATAAAATGAAGCATAGTAGGCTCAAAACGCTTCATGAATATCCCAATCGAGTAGGCCCCGATACCAAAAAACATCGCATGACCAAAGGAAACAATTCCAGTAAAGCCTAATAATAAATCGTAGCTCATCGCGAGGATGGCAAATACAAATATTTGAGTTAATAGGATTAACATATTTCTAGATTCATAGACGAAAGGCAAGAGAAACAGAAATGCAGCAATGATGATATAAATAGTATTTATTCTATTATTTACAATCCACTTCATACTCTCACCCCTTCCCGCCAAATAGTCCCTGTGGCTTTACAATCAACACAATGGCCATTAAAAGCATATTTACTGCTAATGATAATTCCGGTACATAGTAAGCCATGAATGAACCTGATAACCCTACTAGGATAGCTGCCATGACTGAACCTGTGAAATTGCCCATTCCGCCAACGACAACTACAATAAAAGCTAATATGGCAAATTCCATCCCCATGCCAGCGTGAATAACACCGGAGTATGGCCCGAATAGTACTCCTCCAAGTGCTGCCATACCGGAACCAATCATAAAAACAAACATAAATACCTTCTTAATATTAATCCCTAATGCCTGAACCATTTCCTTATTCATAACCCCGGCCCGGACAACCAGACCAATTTTCGTATTTTTGAGCAAAAATTGGACTCCTGCAAAAACCAGCAATCCAACAGCTATAATAAATACTCGATATTTAATGATAATCATATCGCCAATTTCCCAGCTGCCTCTCAAATATTCAGGAGGATTGGCTGTTAATTGATTAGGTCCCCAAACTACTTTGAGCATCTCTGATAAAACCAACATTAAGCCAAGTGTAATTAAAATTTGCTGAACATGGTTTCCGTAAACCGGTTTAATAATCCATTTTTCCGTAATAATTCCTAGTATAAAGCCAGTAAGGACAGCCCCAATAATCCCGATTAAAAAGCTTCCAGTAGTTGTATAAATCCAAATGCCGCTATAGGCACCCCAGGCAAACAAACCGCCGTGTGCAAAGTTAAGTACATCCATTAGACCGAAAATAAGTGTTAATCCTGCTGCTAATAAGAAGATCAGCATGCCTGTTGCCAATCCATTTAGTGTCAAATTGAATAATAGCTCCATTCAAACCTTTCCTCCTTCCCTAAGCAATCCCCAAGTACTTTCGTTTCATTTCCTCATCTTCTTTTAACTGTTTCATTGTTCCAGTGCTTACGGTTCTTCCATCATCGATAATATAAAAGCAATCGCCGATGGTGCTTGCCATCATGAAATTTTGTTCCACTAAGACGATGGTGGTTTGATCCTTCATTTGCAGGATGGATTCCATCACCTTCTCGACGACTATAGGGGCTAGACCTTTACTTGGTTCGTCAATTAATAACAGTTCGTTATCATTTACGTAGGCTCGGGCGATGGAGAGCATTTGTTTTTGACCGCCGCTTAATAACCCGCCGGGCTTTTTCCAGAACTTTTTTAAGTCAGGAAACAAGTTTAAGATATAATCAAGACGCTTATTTGTTTCTTCATTTTCTTTTTGAATGGCTACTTTCATATTCTCCTCGACTGTCAATCCAGCAAAGATACCTTGGTCTTCTGGAACATAGCCGATTCCCTTTTGGGCAATGGTATAGGTAGGCAAGGAATGTATCTCTTCTCCTTTATAGACAACACTGCCTTTTGAGGCTGGATTTAGTCCCATAATGGTCCGTAATGTGGTTGTTTTTCCGGCACCATTTCTTCCTAGGAGTACCGTAACCTCACCCTTTTTTACCTCAAGCGAAACACCTTGTAAAATATGATACTGTCCAATAAACGTCTCGATATTATTAAGCTTCAGCAGCTGTTTCACAAGCTGATACCTCCCAAATAGGCAGACTGGACCGTTTCATTTTTCATTATTTCCTCAGGTGTTCCGTCCGCCAGCAGCCTGCCATTAAATAGCACCATTACAGAATCGGATAAATCGAGTATCATATCCATTTTGTGCTCAATTAAAATAATCGTCCGATTCCCTTGTTCTTTAATTCTTTTAATCACTTCTAATATGGCAGGAACATCTTCTAAAGACATACCTGCAGTTGGTTCATCTAATAAAAGAACCTCTGTTTCAAGAGCTAGGAGCATAGCCATTTCTAACTTTCGTTTTTCCCCATGTGCCAAATTGCTGGCCAATGATTCCACTTTATCGTCTAACAGCACCAAACGTAACCATTCTAGAGCCTTTATTTCAAAATCTCGATATTTCTTATAATGAAATAACATCTGGTAGCGAACTCCGGCTTTTGATTGAACTGCCAGCCTTACATTTTCAAGGACGGTTAAATTAGGAAAGACGTTGGTAATTTGAAAAGAACGTCCTATTCCTACTCTTGTTCGCTTCGTCGAAGAAAGTTTGGTGATATCCTTTCCGCGAAAATAAATTTTTCCATTTGTAGGGTTTAATTGACCGCTTAAAAGATTAAAAAATGTTGTTTTTCCAGCACCATTTGGACCAATGATGGATTTAAAATGTTTTTCTGGAATGGAAATGCTGACAGTATCAACTGCTGTATGTCCACCAAAGGTTATCGATAAATTTTCTGTTTCTATTAAGGTTTTCACGCTTTCACCACCAATCTTGTAGATAGAAATAAGGAAGAGGGTGACCGTAAACAACAGGTCTAACCCTCATATTTTTTAGGCTGTGATTTGAACTGGTCTGTTGATTTTCGCTCCACTAAGGAAAGCTTCATTGAATAATCACCGAAGGGACAGGCGGTCTTTGCCTGTCACGAGGCACTTCGCTTTCCGCGGGCGACCGCAGGACATTGAATTTCACATCCATGAATTCGCGAACGCACGAAGAAAATGCGATAGCATTTTCGAGGAGTCTCGTGCCTTCCGCGGAAATCAACAGAGTGCCAAAATCATAAATCAACTATTAACGCTTCTATTTTCTATAGAACACCCTTTTAATTACGTACTGGAGGGGCTGTTTCTTCTGGTGTTAATTCTCTTATTAGCACTGGAACTGGATATGGTACCCCATCTTTCTTTTCGAGTTTAATGGCATATAATGCTTGAAGGGCCTGGTGATCTTCAGGGCGATAGGTCATCTTTCCTTTTGGTGTCTCAAAGCTCATGCCTTCCATTGTTTCGATTAGTTTATCAGCATCAGAGTCACCTTCGGTTTTCTTTAATGCTTCTACAATTGAAATAGCTGCACTCATACCGCCTGGTGTGAATAAATCAGGAACTTCCCCGTTAAATCTCTTCTTATGTTCAGATACGAGCCAATCATTAATTTCATTTTTTGGTAGGTCATGATAGTAAACGGTAAAACCTTCCATGCCAACAAGCGGCTCCATTGTAGCCAAAGCTGCGATATCCGGTGCCCCTGTTGAAATTTTGATTCCCTTGTCTTGTACCTTCATATCTGAAATCTGCTTCCAAGGTGAGTTTGCACCCGCCCAAACCACAAATAAATAATCAGGTTTTGCATCGATAATCTTTTGAATGTTCGAAGTAAAGTCAGTTGCTGCTGGGTCTGCATATTCTTCTAATACAATATCTGCTCCAAGTTTTTCAGCTGCTTCTTTAAAGGCTGCTACCCCGTCACGTCCGAAGGAATAATCCGGTGCAAGTGTTGCTATTTTTACATCCTTTCCAGCAATAGCTGCTGCACCCGCAACAGCATCCTGTGAAGAATTTCGCGCTGAACGGAAAATATACTTATTAAACTCAGAACCTGTGATACTATCAGCAGCTGCTGGTTCAACAATCATAATCTTTTGGTATTCTTCTGCTAGGGGTAATACCGCAAGAGTATCTGCAGAGCTTGAAGATCCCACTAAAAAGTCAACCTTATCTTCTTCTAATAGCTTAGTAGCTTTTTGAACGGCAACTTCCGGCTTTGTTTCTGTATCTTCAACCACAAACTCAATTTTTCTGCCTGCAACCTCCATACTTCCTTCGGTTGCATATTCAAGACCTAGTTCAAATCCTCTTAATGTTTGTTTACCATATGATTCCAAAGCACCGGTTGTTGAGGCAAGAACACCAATTTTAATTGGCTCCTTCGTCTCAGCCTTTTCACCGTTACCTTTTGTATCCCCCTCTGTCTTGTCCGAGCTGCATGCTGTAGCAAAAATCATCATAAAAATTAGAAATCCTACTAAAATCCCTTTTCTACGGAATGCCTTCACTTCTTTTCCCCCTTATTATCTAAAATAAAAAGATGCAAAGCTTTGAGTTAATCATAGGAGGAGTCAGTTACAGAGCAGTTACAAAGAAAAGCTGAAGTGATCTAGATGGGCTATGACTGGATTTGGACAAAAATAAACAGCCTCAAATTAAGGCTGTTTGATTTGATTCATATATTTTTCTGATTCGATAATCATGTCGTACATTTGCTTTGTGGGTTCTAGTGGAGATACTCCTAACTCTTCTTCTAAAACCAACTTGCATTTTCGATACCATTTCATTGCCTGTGGGCGATTGTTTTTTCGATAATAGCAATACATTAACAATCGATAGGCCTCTTCCCAAGTCCGGTCGCGCTTTAGTATTTTTTCACACCAATAAATAGCTTTATCATACTCTTCTTTACGGACCATAAACTGGGCCATTTTTTCAGCGCCCCGTAAAAAGTAAACTAGCATACTCTCTCTTTTACTTATACACCAATCATCATATCGCCGTTCAGGCAAGTATTCTCCTAGATAAAGCCTTAAGCCCTTTTCTAAAAGAGGTATTACTTTTTCCTGGGATGTTTCACTCAAACCATTTTGAATCAATGTTTGAAAATGAGTTGTATCTAATTCAATTTTGGCGTGAGGATTTATTCCATAAAACATCCCTTCTCTTATAATAAAAAAAGGAGCTGCCCTTGCCTTACGAGTTGGTTCAAGTACATGCTGGAGACTATTTAATGCAACTTTAAAGTCACGGTCGGCATGTTTTGTATCCTGATTAGGCCAAAGAATCTGGAGTATCTCCTCTTTGGATATTAGTTCATTTACTGTAAGAAAGAGCTGAAATAATTCCTTGCCTTTTTCACGCTGCCATTCTTTTTCCCCAACTTCCTTTTCCCCAAGCCAAATTTTAAATTGTCCAAGTGTTTGAACTCTTATCGAATATCCAGGATGTGAATCCAATGCCGTGATTCCCATTTCCTGAAGGATTTTTAGTGCTAATGACTTTTGAATATCTCCTTTAGTGCATTCGATTAATAGTGGAACAAACATTTGTAAATCCCTTGGACTGAAAACTGACACTTTATGAAAAAAGAACTCAAAATCATTTTTTTGAACTAGATATAAGAACTTATCCATCGTTTCTCTAAACATGTCTTGTTCTTTTTCTAAATAGTAAATATATGCCATCCAGAAACTACATAACGTTTGTCCAAAGGAATCCTCGCACTGAATAAATAACGCTCTCGTTTTTTCTAAGTAGGATAGACCATTATTAAGCCTTTCATTATAAATGCAGGTGATACCCATACAGAGGGTAATAAGTGCGGAAAGCCAGATATCTTGAACTTTTTCAGTCTCCTGTAAGGCTCTTTTCCCTGCCTCCAATGCCCTCTCATATTCTCCCCTTGTTCCATAAAGGATACAAAGTCCCATTAACGGTTCGGCTTTTCCTCTTTCTACATTGAGCCTGCTCATAATATCTAATGCAGTATTGTAGCACTGTTCCGCTAAATCTGAATCATATTTATTGAGAATTTGCACGGCATGCCCCATTCGAATCCAGCCGCACGCTTCTACAAAAGGTGCTTTTAAACTAATACCTTGTTGTATGCCTGCTTGAGCTAATTCTTTGGCTTTCAATCCTTCCCCTGTAAATGATTCTATTAATGATAATAATAAATCTGTTTCTCTATGGGATTTGGGAAGTTCTGTCCCATTTTTACTTGATAATTCTTCTTTTTGGTGGAGAAGGAACCTTTTTGCTTCTTCAAAACGACCTGTTCTTAAATACAGCCTTGCTTCAATATTTCCATCCAATATTGATGGGCTGTACGTTTTTGCCTTTTGCAGCCATTTTTCAGCATTTGTTGATTTTCCAGAGTTTAATAGATTTTCAGAGAGCAAGTAATATAACTTTGCCTTTTCCGCTTCTGAGCTTATACTTTTCTCTCTTGCCTCAATAGCTTCATATAATAACTTCTCAGCTTGATGAGGCTGGATGGTGTCTAAATAAATCTTCGCTTTTCCTTCTAACGCCTTGCTCATTCCGAGAAAATCGTGTCTCTTCTCAGCCTCGATATAGGTTTTATCATAACATTCCTCAGCCTCGTGATATTGGGAGCGATATCGATGGACTTCTGCTTTTAGGAACCAGAGAAGATAATAGTTTTCTAACTCAAGGAGTGGAATCAATGTCAATTGATCAGACAGGCTTTTTAGCATTCCGCCTTCAAGCATTTTAATCCCATTTTCTTGTAAAATAGAGGCGATTGCTTTGTAATGACTTATTTTTTTATAGTGATAGAGTGCCTCTTCCCACATCAATCTTTTTTCATAGAACCGTGCACATTTTTCATGAAGTTTAGTGTAGGTAGTTGGGTTATTCTTTAAGAAGGCATTTTCTAAGAATTCTTTAAAAAGTGCATGGTAGCGATAATGCTTTAATCCAATCTTTTGAATGAATAAGTTTCTTTCTTTTAATTGCTCGAGCATGCTAGAAGCACCTTGAATTCCAATTATTTCATCACAAAGTTCTTCCTCAAGAATATCTAGGATTGATGTTTGTTCTAAAAATTGCTGAATCATTGGAGGCTGTTTCGAAAAGACTTCCATAACTAAGTAGTCAAATAGATCTTGGAGTGAAAAGGAGGAATGTTCTAAAAGGGTTGATATATCTCCAGTTAGCGGAATCTGCTGTGCGATCATACACAATGCAATAATCCAGCCTTCTGTTAACTGATAAATACTTTCTAAATGAGCAGGCTCTATTTCTAGACCGTAGAGATCGATTAATAACAATTCCATTTCTTCAATGGTTAGCACTAAATCCTCCCGTGTAATTTCTAAAAGCTGCCCATTCACTCTCATTTTCGTTAAATGCTTCCAGCCAGGACGGCTGCGGCTTGAGATAACCATGTGTAAATTAGAAGGAATATGCTGCAGCAATTTTTCAATCCAGCTATTAATCGTATATGAATGCTCAATTTGATGGTAATCATCCAAAATTAAGGTGATATCAGAATTAACTTCAAGAATTTCATTAATAAATAATGAACATAAATAACTTAAATCTTCTTCCCTTATGTAGCGGTCCATTGTTTCAATATACTCCTCAATATCCTGCCCGAAGTCAGGAATAACTCCTCTTATTGAATGGATGATATAGGAAAGGAACGGAAGGATGTCGTCATCCATGGATGAGATGGAGTACCAGCAGCCTGGGATATTTTCATCCCTCATGAATAAAGCAAGAGCCGTGCTTTTTCCAAAACCAGCCCCTGAATGAATAATGGTCAAAGGATATTCAGGAATTTTCTTCATTTTCCTCGTAAGCTTAGCTCTTCGAATAAATTCATCTTTAACAACCGGAAATCGCAGTTTTGTTTGAATGATTGGCAGCTTCATTTATTTATCCTCCTTTCCATTTATATTTTTTCAATTTTTACACTATTTTATCATATTATTCTTCATAAATCATTTTTCTCGTCATGCCGCCGTCAACAACTAGATTTATCCCAGTAACAAAGTCATTTTCCTTTGCGGTTAAGTAAAGGCATGCTCTTGCGATATCTTCTGGTCTGCCAACTCGATTTGATAAGTGCTGCTCATGATCAATGGTTGTTAATTGTGAATATTCGCCAGTGTGAATCCAACCAGGTGAGATCGCATTAACAGTTATTCGTTCATTACTGAGAGAGGCGGCTAATGCATGTGTAATGGCGACGATTCCACCTTTCGTAGCTGCATAGCCCTCAGAATTAGGCTCGGACATCATGGCACGGGTCGAAGCTATATTAACAATTGCCCCACCTTCTTTATTATCCCGCATATACTTTGCTGCCTCCCGTGAGCAGAGAAAGACACTTCTCAAATTGGTTTGAATGATATCATCCCATTCGTCAACTGTTATTTCATACAGCGATTTAAACAAACCCTTTCCAGCATTATTAATTAACACATCAACCCGACCAAAGGTGTTTTTGGCAGTTTTCATTAAGTTACTAATATCACTAGGATTTCTTACATCAGTTTGAACAAAAAGTACATCGAATCCTTCTTGTTTTAGTTCAGATTCTGTCTCTTTGCCTGCATTCTCATCCACATCTGCAATCAACACCTGCGCACCCTTTTTTGCAAAGGCAGAAACAACACCGCGTCCGATTCCATTCGCTCCCCCGGTCACAACGACAACCTTGTTTGTAAATGGCATTTAACCTTCCCTCCTTTATTTATCAATTCCCATTATAGTTTATCTCTAATTGTTCACCATCATCACTTGCCAATTAATAAAAAAAAAGGGCCGAACTTCTCGGCCCCTAATTCACGATACAATTATTAAGTTGGGATACGTTACTTCCTGTAAAGTCAATGCTTAGCACTTTAGCTGTCATGTCAGGAAATGCCGTATTTAAAGATTGCTCAAGTAATTTACCCTTTCCCTCTTCACAAAAACATAAAACTGTCGGGCCCGCTCCACTTAAGGCTACACCGAATGCCCCTTCAGATTTTGCGAAAATAGCAACGTCATCATAAAATGGGATCAGCGGCTTCCGATAAGGCTGGTGAAAAATATCCTTTTCCATCATTTTTCCTGCTAATTCCCAATTCTGACTAAGCAGTGCAGCTACTAATACATTTGCGATTGAAGAAGCACGAATACTGCTTTGATAGGAAAATTCTATTGGCAAAACACCGCGAGAATCCTTCGTTAACAAACTTTCTTTCGGGATGATGGCAACCATTTCAAAAGAAATATCAGAAATAGAAACGACATCGACCTCTCCTGGTTGATAACTGCCGATAACAAGCCCTCCATATAAAGAGGCACCAACATTATCTGGATGGCCTTCAATTTCTGTTGCCAGTAATAGCTTTTCTTCTTTTGTCAGCCCTATTTCTCCAACGTAATCAGCAAGTTCTATACCTGCAATAATCGCTGAAGCACTTGAACCAAGACCACGAGCTAATGGTATGTCACTCTCAACCTTGATTTTACAAGGATGTAACTCCTTGCCAAATTTAGCTGCAGTTTGAATGGCAATTTGACAGATAAAATGCTTTTCGTCTGTTGGGAAATCCTTTAATTCATCTGAAGTTGAATAACATTCCCACTTCTCATTTTTCTCCACTTCTAAGCGTAAATATAAATTAAGGGCAACTCCCATTGAATCAAATCCTGGTCCAAGGTTAGCGGAACTTGCTGGTATTTTGATAACAAACTTTCCAGCATTCAGAGTCATCGGTGGACAACTCCCCTAATGTGTTCTGTCACAGCTTTCTCATCATTTGGCAATTTCTTTACATCCACAAGGCTGCTTTGGATAGCTGTGTCCGGATCTTTTAACCCATTTCCAGTAAGAACTGCGACGATTTTTGATCCTTTTTCGATTTTGCCTTTTTGGAGGGACTTCATCACACCAGCGATTGACGCACATGAAGCTGGTTCAGCGAAGATACCTTCACTAGCGGCAATTTTCTTATACGCTGCTACAATTTCATCATCGCTCACTTCATCAAAAAGACCATTTGATTCTTCAACTGCGGCAACAGCTAAGTTCCAGCTTGCGGGATTTCCAATTCGAATCGCTGTTGCAATCGTTTCTGGATTTTCAAATACACGATTATGGACAAGTGCTGCTGCCCCTGCTGCTTCAAAGCCATACATTCTTGGCAGCCTTGTTCCCTTATGATTTGCGTATTCTTTAAACCCTTTCCAATAGGCACTAATATTACCGGCGTTTCCAACTGGTATCGCTAAAATGTCAGGTGCCGCCCCTAATTGATCACACACCTCAAAGGCTGCTGTTTTTTGTCCTTCTAAACGATAGGGATTAACCGAATTCACAAGTGCAATCGGTTCTTCTTCACTAATATTGCGGACCATCTGTAGTGCTTGGTCAAAATTTCCTTCAATAGAGATAATTTCTGCTCCATACATCATTGCTTGAGCAAGCTTCCCTAAGGCAATTTTGCCTTCTGGTATAACAATAATACATCGGATTCCAGCTCGGGCAGCATACGCTGCAGCTGCAGCAGAAGTATTTCCCGTTGAGGCACAGATAATCGTTTTGCTGCCGGATTCTATCGCCTTGGCAACTGCCATTACCATCCCGCGGTCTTTAAAAGAACCCGTCGGATTTGCGCCTTCAAGTTTAACGTAAAGCTCAACATCCCATTCCTTTGAAAGCCGTTCGAGCTTTACTAACGGGGTATTTCCTTCATTCAAGGTTAACATAGGTGTTTCATTATTTACTGGTAAAAATTCTTTATATGCTTCAATTAGTCCTGGCCATCTCATAATGATTTCCTCACCACTCTATATGCACTTTTTATTTCTTTAACCGCTGGTAAATCATTTAATTCGTGAAGAATAGCATCGTAATTTGTCAGTGAAGCCCGGTGTGTAACTAAGACAATTTCAGATGTCTCATTCTTCTTAACAGGCAGCTGTAATATTTTCTCAAAGCTGACACCATATTTTGCAAAGATGGAAGTAAGTTCCGCAAATACCCCGACCTCATCCTGTACATGGATTCGTAAGAAGTATTTAGAGTACTTTTCGTTATCATCCTTTAAGCGCTTAGGATATTGTGGCGTTACCGCACTACGTCCATTTACACCAAGTCGTAAATTTTTCATTACTCCGACTAAATCAGATACTACTGCGGTTGCCGTTGGCAGACTTCCTGCACCTGGACCATAAAACATTGTTTCACCAACTGCTTCTCCATATACATAAACAGCATTATACTCATTTTGAACCGACGCTAATGGATGATTGTCAGATAAGAATGTCGGCTGGACACTTACCTCTACTTTTTCCCCTTCACGGTGGGCATAACCTAACAGCTTCATTGTATAGCCTAACTGTTTTCCATAACGCAAGTCATCTTCTGTTATATTCGAAATACCACTTACTTTTACATCGTCTAGGTCAATATGCATTGAAAAACCTAAGGTAGCTAATATTGTCATCTTCCTGGCGGCATCCAGTCCCTCTACGTCTGAAGTAGGGTCTGCTTCTGCAAATCCAAGCTCTTGGGCTTCTTTGAGGACTTCCTCATATGCTAGACCTTCTTGGCTCATTTTTGTTAAAATATAATTAGTGGTTCCATTTACAATCCCCATCATTTGGGTAATACGATCAGAAGCAAGGCCATCAACTAAGCCTCTTAGGATAGGAATACCTCCTGCAACACTTGCTTCATAAAATAAGTCACATCCATTTTCAGAAGCAACAGATAATAATTCTGATCCATGGAGGGCCATTAAATCCTTGTTTGCCGTCACCACATGCTTTCCTTGACGGAGTGCAATAAGCAAATATTCCTTTGTTTCCTTAACCCCGCCCATCACTTCAATTACAACATCTATCTCGGGATCATGCAGGATATCAGCTGGGGATGACGTTAACAAAACTGGATCCACATCAACTGGTCTTGTTTTATGTAAATCTTGGACCAGGATTTTCTTTACGACAACAGGACAGCCCACCTGATGCATTAATTTATCTTGATGATTTTTAATAATTTTCACAACACCTGAACCGACTGTTCCTAAACCGAGTAACCCAATTTTAATTGCTTCCATATTAATCCCTCCCACACTGTCTACCACATGCGTACAATTGTATTTATATAGTAGACATTATATGATTCTCTCAATATAATTACAATAGACTAATTTTTTTAAAAATTCAATGTAATCGCTTACCACCGCACCAGCATTGGTCTGCTTTTTTAAAAAAATTTTTTAAATTTGAATACTCAAAAAATTATTCATTTTATCCCTTTACAATACTAAAGGTATCGATGTAGAATATTCTTTAAATTCAGGTAAATATTTAAAAATGTGATGATGAAGACGGCAGTAAGAAAATGCTTAAGAGAGCCGGTGGCCGCTGTGAACCGGTGCAATTTCTTAATCTGAGCCCAGCCCTTCTGAACTGGCAGACTGAAAGTATAGTAGGAATGCCCGGGAAAACCCGTTAACATGTTGAGGCTGCATTGTTTCTAGCAGCAAAAAGAGGGTGGCACCACGTAGATCACGTCCCTCATAACAAGACAAATCTGTCTGTTATGGGGGACTTTTTTATTTAATCTTATATTAAGAAAATGGAGAGGATGAGCAAGATGTTTAAGGTACTTGTAACAGATGGTATAAGTGATACTGGATTGAAAAAATTGTTTGATCACCCAAATTTTATTGTTGAGCGCCAGCCTACACTAAAGCCCGAGGAGCTAAAGAATATTATTGGCGATTACGAGGCTTTAATTGTACGAAGCCAAACAAAAGTTACGGCGGAATTGCTTCAATATGCGGACCGTCTTAAGGTAATTGCAAGAGCAGGTGTAGGGGTAGACAACATTGATGTGAATGCTGCTACAGGAAAAGGAATTATTGTTATTAATGCTCCTGGTGCCAATACCATTGCCGCCACTGAACATACATTAGCGATGATGCTTTCAATGGCAAGAATGATTCCTCAAGCTCACAAAAAAACAGTTGGCGGCGAATGGGATCGTAATTCCTTCAAGGGAGTAGAGTTATACAAAAAAACGCTAGGTGTTATTGGTATGGGGAAAATCGGTACCGAAGTCGCAAAACGTGCTAAAAGCTTTGGAATGAACATATTGGGATATGACCCATACTTAACGGAAGAGCGAGCAGAAAAACTAGGAATGAAAAAAGCTAGTCTCGATCTAATTGCACGTGAGTCTGATTTCATTACGATTCATACACCACTTACAAACGAAACAAAAGGACTTGTAAATGACGACTACCTTAGCAAAACAAAAAAAGGAGTCCGATTTGTCAACGTCGCCCGAGGTGGAATTATTGATGAAAAGGCATTGGTAAGAGCCATTCAAGCTGGACATGTTGCAGGTGCCGCTCTTGATGTTTTTGAAAAGGAACCGGTTGCTGACCCAGAATTGCTGCAAAATCCAAATATTATTGTTACTCCTCATTTAGGTGCTTCTACAGTCGAAGCACAGGAAAAGGTTGCCCAGGAGGTCAGTGAAGAAATCATTGAAATTCTCGAAACACAGTCTATCCGAAATGCAGTGAATATGCCGCAAATGTCTGGCGAAGCACAGCAAAAAATGCAGCCATACTTACTCCTTGGGGAGCAAATGGGGCAACTTGTTGTTCAATTGTTAAAACATGCTCCTTCTAAAATCGAAATCAATTATTATGGCGATTTAATTGAGGAAGATACGGAACTATTAACTCGAACCATGATTAAAGGAATCCTTTCTTATCACTTAAGTGATTCTGTTAATTTGATTAATGCGCTTCACCTTTTGAAAGGACAGGGCGTTTCTTACAATGTCCAGAAAAATGCCAATAATAAAGGCTTTGCCAACTATATGGAGCTTGCCATTACAAAAGGCTCAGAAACAGCTAAAATTGGGGCAACAGTCTTAAACGGCTATGGTGCAAGAATCGTCAAAATTAACGAGTATCGTATTGATGTAAGACCTGAGAACCATCTCTTACTTGTAAGACATCAGGACGTCCCTGGTATGATTGGTAAGGTTGGATCTCTTCTTGGCGATTACCAAATTAATATTGGAACGATGCAAGTAGGCAGAACAACCGTCGGCGGGGAAGCTGTTATGGTATTAACCCTTGATAAGCAAATTACTACAGAGGTTATTCGTGCCCTCACACAAATTAACGGTTTAAACGATGCACAATCTTTAGAGCTAGAAAATGTTGATTCCTTTTATCCAGGAAGACTTGAGTTAGAAAAAGTTAAATAAACAAAATGATGACCAAATCTGATATTGATTTGGTCTTTTTTTATCTGATGACGGTTGAGGCTGAAAAATTGCTTTAGAGGGAATCAGATTCATTATCTGATGACAGCACAGGCTTAATTATCAC
>NZ_NPDD01000067.1 GCF_002272245.1 Bacillus sp. 7884-1
CAAAGGCTGAATTATTCATTCAGAGGGCATCAGATCCACTATCTATTTATGATGGAGTAACAGGGTAACCCATTTTAAACCCGAAAACAGAGGGATTGCATGGCAATCCCTCTTAGTTTTTCTCGATAATTCCCCTCACATCAAGTACTGTATCGAGAATATAGTCTGCCTCGTGCTTTTCAAAGGTACTTCTTGCATCTTTTCCAGATAATCCTGTTAATACAGCAGCAAACTGGCATCCCATTTTTCTCGCAGCCAGCAGGTCTGCCAAAGAGTCGCCCACCACTAGGACCTCTTCACCGTTTTCAATTGGAAGTGATGTATTTAAACAATCCTCGACTGAAGTTTCTCTGCCCTTAAGACCCAAAATGTACGTAAACGGTTCTGGTTTTGACAGTGACCTTCTTTCATTTAATCTCTTTTCTGCCTTAAGTACATCATCTGCCGTGACAATATGATTGATATCAAAGTGTTTAAGCCAGTCTAAGTGTTGGAAGGGTTGAATGGTTTCCAGCTCAGGTCTCCCCGTTCCAATCCCGATCTTTACCCCAGATTCCCTAAGGAATGAAAAGAGTGCTTCAATCTCTGCTTTAGCTGCTAATGTGGTTTCATTTGCTAAAAAGCCTTTCTTTCCCAGCTGAACAGAAGGTCTGCCAGTGGATTTTTCCACATTGTCATCGCCAACGTACCATTCCTGACACGTATGCTCACATACTGACCATAGCTCGCTAATTCCACTAAAAATGGTTGTTTGAACCCCAAGTTTCTCTTCCGTTAATTGATTTAGATAATTGAACAATTCTTGCATTGTTTCCGTTGACCTTTCAAAATCAGGAACAAATCGATCGAAATCTAAGTTAACTTCATAATTATGTAGTACCCCGCCTATTTCAAGCAAAACTTCACTATTAATTGGTTCTAGCAGCCACCCTTTTATTCTATCCTTCTCGTTTTCCTTAATTTGGGATAAAAGATGAATGAATTGATGGCCAAAGGACAAATAAATCATATCCCAGTTCGCATTAAGTCCCCTTGACTTCATTAGCTTAAGAACCTCATCCTTTTTCCCAAATACAGTCTCACGGATTACCTTTATCTCTGCTGGGCTATAATCTGTTTTGTATTTTTTAGGTGCCATAGCCAAATAATTATTACTATTTAACAATTCCCAAACGGTTAAGGCTGATGCATCAAAGTAATGCTCCTCACTTAACAAAACTCCATCAACATCAAATAATATTGTTCCAATCATCTAAAACACCCTCTTCTCCCTGTCCACTTTATTCCGTTATCGTAACACAGCAAAGACCTATATTTAAAGTAAATAATGATTGAAAAAACATGTAATTTTCACAAGGTAATTAATTGTTTTATATTAAGTAGTGTACAATTCCATATGTATGATTTAATTACAACCTTAAAAAAGTAAATGAAAAAAACACTGAAACTCAAAAACAGCTTAACACTTTAGTTAAGCTGTTTTTGAGTTTCTATTCGCTATATTGACTGTATAAATCTTTTACTGCTGCTATAAGTGCATTGACTGCTTTCCCCCTGTATCCCTCTCTTATCATTTCAACAATCTCATCAATCCCATCCTGTAAGCTGTGACCCTTTAATATTTGTTGAATATATTCTCTTCCATGGTCAGTGGCAAGGGTGCAGGAGGACTGGATAATGACCCCATATTTTTTATCAATCTCAACGGTAATCGTTAAAGAGTCAAATACACTTTGGGCTGCCATCCCCTGCGGCAAGCGGGAATGACCAGCGAGAAAATAGGTTTTTACCCCTGACATATATTCACACCTACCCTATCCTTTTATTAAAATCTCTTCAAATGGCCAGGCTGGCAGCATTTTTCGCAGTGGTTTATCTTCGCGGTAACCAAGTGCATATTCCCCCTGCATAATGGTGTGAATTTCTCTTGTTCCCTCATAAATAACGGGTGCCTTTGCATTCCGTAAATAGCGCTCAACCGGGAATTCATTTGAGAAGCCGTAAGCACCGTGTATTTGCACGGAATCGTTGGCTGCTTCATAGGCGGCATCACAGGAAATCCATTTTGCCAATGAAGTTTCCTGCGTGTTGCGTTTACCGCTGTTTTTTAACCAGCCAGCTTTAAAGACTAACAGACGGGAAATCTCAAGGTTTGCAGACATTTTTGCGATCATTTGCTGGACGAGCTGATGCCTTCCGATTTCTTTGCCAAAAGTTTTTCGTTCCTCACAGTATTTTACACTTGCCTCAAGCGATGCCATGATTGTTCCGCATGCCCCCGCAGCAACAGTAAACCGTCCGTTATCAAGCGCGGCCATGGCAATTTTAAAGCCCTCGCCTTCATAACCAATCATATTCTCTGCTGGAACCCGAACATTGTCTAAAAACACTTCACCCGTATTTCCTGCGCGGATGCCAAGCTTTCCTTTAATCGCTTTTGTCGACACCCCTGGGAAGGTTCGTTCAACAATAAAGCAGGAGATGCCTTTATGCTTCGCTCCCGGATTCGTTTTGACGAAAATCAAGAAATGATCGGCAACATCACATAATGAAATCCATGTTTTCGAGCCATTTAATAGATAGTCGTCTCCTTCTTTTACAGCGGTAGTCTCCATTGCCGCTACATCAGAGCCAGCGTTTGGTTCTGTGAGCCCAAATGCCCCAATTTTCTCACCCTTTGCCTGCGGAACAAGATACTTTTGTTTTTGTTCCTCTGTTCCCCATTGCAAAAGCGTCATACTGTTTAGGCCCGTATGAACGGAAACCGCGGTACGGAAGGCAGTATCCCCCCGCTCTAATTCCTCGCAAATGATTGCGAGCGTATTGTAATCCATACCAACACCGCCATATTCCTCAGGGATACATACACCCATAAGCTGCAATTCGGCTAAGCGCTTCATAATATTGGTTTCAAAATGCCCCTTCTCATCCCACTCCTTAATAAAAGGAATAATTTCACGATCAACAAATGATCTAACAACCTTCCGTACGCTTTTATGTTCTTCGGTATATGAAAAATTCATTTAATTTTCCCCCTATATAATTTGGTTTAGTTTCATAGCTTGAATTTCAGATCTAGAATATCCCAGTTTTATTAAGACTTCGTCCGTGTGTTCGCTGAGCAATGGCGGATGACGATTGATGTTTACTCCCGTTTTTGAAAACTTTAATGGCGAACCGACCAGCTTTAAATCAGGTATTATCGGATGCTTTACATCTACAACCATATTTCTTGATGCTGCCTGATCCGACTCTAATGCTTCTTTGACATTATGAATCGGCCCATTTGGGATCCCTGCCACATCAAGAAGCTGTTTCCATTCTGCTCTAGATTTCGTTTTGATTTTCTTGGCAATCAAGTTTATTAACTCGTCCTTATATTGCAGCCTGCCGGTGTTGGTTTCGTACTCATGTGAATGCAGTGATGGGTCCTCAAGGAGAACGGACAGCTTTCTATATTGCTGGTCATTTCCAACCGCAATCACAAAATCACCATCGCTGGCCGTGAACACCTGATAGGGAACGATATTGGGATGGGCATTGCCAAGACGTTCTGGAACCTGACCGGAACATAAATAATTACTGGCAACATTCACCATTGCAGCCAGCTGGGAATCAAATAAGGAGATATCTACTTCCTGTCCCTCTCCTGTTATGTTTCGATGGTGAATCCCCCCTAAGACTCCGATACAGGTATACAACCCGGTTAGTACATCAGCAATTGCTACACCGACTTTGAGAGGCTCGGCGTCCTTGTCTCCGGTAATACTCATTAATCCTGACATTGCTTGAATAATGTAATCATAGCCGGGCAGATGGGAGTATGTCCCAGTAGAACCAAAACCGCTGATTGATGCCAGTATAATTCCTTTATTACACTTTTTCATTTCCTCGTAACCGAAGCCCAGCCGCTTGAGAGTTCCTGGTTTAAAATTCTGAACAACTACATCCGCATCCAAAACAAGTTTTTTTAAAATTTCTATACCTTGTTCCGACTTCAAGTTTAGTGTGATTCCTTGCTTATTTCGGTTGGCGCATAGGTAGTAGGCACTTTCACCTTCCACAAAAGGCGGTCCCCATCCCCTCGTTTCATCTCCTGTATCAATACTTTCAATCTTTATTACTTCCGCTCCCATATCTCCTAAGATCATCGTGCAATATGGTCCGGCTAAAACTCTGGATAAATCGATAACTTTCATCCCATTCAATGGTCCCGGCACTCCTGCCCCACCTCATTTTTAATAGAAATTTTAAAAAAGCCAGTGAAATCTTTCAATGACAAATAAAGTCACTGAAGGTTTCACTGGCAATTTATTCGTGAATCTTCCTCTGGCTGGAGGATGAAACGAATTTGGCAGTTTCCTATTTAGTTACAAACTGAAAACTATATATCTAACCCTATTGAAATATATTTTACTTCTAAAAATTCTTCAATTCCGAAGTGACCGCCTTCACGGCCAAGACCGCTCTCTTTATAGCCGCCAAATGGAACTTGAACAGCTGATGGCAGGGCATCATTAAGACCAATGATTCCGTATTCGAGTTGTTCTGTGATTCTAAAGGAACGGCTTAGATTTTCTGTATAAACATATGCCGCTAATCCAAAGCGGGAGTTATTTGCCCTTTCAATCACTTCTTCTTCTGATTTGAAGGTCGAAATCGGTGCCAGCGGTCCAAAGATTTCATCCTTCATACATTCCATATCGTCGTGAATAGCAGTTAAAATTGTCGGGGCATAGAAATAGCCATTATCTTCAGCAGGTTTAAGCCCGCTGTAAGTGACTTTTCCTCCCTTTTTAACTGCATCATTCACAAGAGCTTCTACTTTTTTATAAGCTCCCTTATCAATTAATGGTCCGATATCAGTACCTTCTTCAAGTCCGTTTCCAACCTTAAGCTTTTCTAATTCTGCCTGGAAAAGCTCAATGAATCTATCAGCTATTCCTTCTTGCACATATACACGATTCGTACATATACAGGTCTGACCTGCATTCCGGAATTTCGATTGTACCAATCCCTCTGCAGCCTTCACTAGATTCGCATCATCCATGACAATAAATGGGGCGTTTCCTCCAAGCTCCAACGATACCTTTTTAACATTTTCAGCAGCACCGCGCATCAACGTTTTTCCTACTTCAGTCGATCCTGTAAAGGTTATCTTGGTTACTCGGTGATCCTTCAGCCAAGTTTCGCCGATTTCCGCTGACTTGCCGGTGATTACATTGATTACACCATTAGGGATTCCTGCTTCATGTGCAAGTTCCACCATCTTTAACGCGGTAAGCGGTGTCTGATTGGCTGGTTTTACCACGCAAGTACACCCTGCTGCGAGTGCTGGTGCTACTTTTCTAGTAATCATGGCTGCAGGGAAGTTCCAAGGAGTAATCGCTGCAACCACCCCAACCGGTTCTTTTCTAACAAGAATTCGTTTATTTGGTTGGGATGCTGGAATTGTTTCTCCATAGATTCGTTTCCCTTCCTCCGCATACCATGAGATAAAGCCGTTGGCGTATTGAACCTCACCCAATGCTTCTTTTAATGGTTTACCCTGCTCCATCGTCATAATCCTGGCAATTTCATGTTTGTTCTCATCAATCAATTGATACCATTTCATCATAAGCTGATAGCGTTCGTCAGCTGTTTTTTTCGACCAAGTTTTAAATGCCTTGTGGGCCGCATCAACAGCCTGCTCCGCTTCATAAGCACCACCGGTGGGCACTGCTCCTAAAACTTCCTTTGTTGCTGGGTTAATAATCTCGGTAAACACCTCAAAATCATTCCCCACCCATTTTCCATCAAGATACATTGGATAGATTTGATACTTTTGCGTAACGATGTCCATTTTGTTTTACCTCCCAACCGGAACAGCAGAGTTGTTCAAATATACAGCCTCAAAGCTTTCCTCAAGAATTTGTAATCCTTCCTCCAACTGCTCATCTGTAATGGTTAACGGCATTAGAAGGCGGATAACGTTACCATTTAGCCCTGCGCTTAGTAACATCAGCCCCCGCTCACCTGCGACTTTAACTATTTTTCCAACTGCTTCTTTATCAGGTGTTTTACTGTGACGGTCTTTAACTATTTCCATTGCACACATGGCGCCAAGACCACGGACATCCCCAATGCTATCGAAAAGTTCAGCAAGCTCTTTCATTTTCCCAGTTGCTCTCTTACCTATCTTTTGGGCCCTTTCATTAAGGTTTTCACTCTCAATGATATCGAGGACGGTAAGTGCTGCCCTGCAGCCTAGTGGACTTCCAGAATAGGTTCCGCCTATCTCGCCAACATCTGCTGCGTCCATAATTTCCGCCCGGCCAATGACCCCGCTAATCGGCACTCCTGCTCCCATTGATTTTGAAATGGTGATTAAATCTGGCACAATTCCAAAATGTTCAATTGCAAAATATTTACCGGTACGGGCGAACCCCGTTTGAATCTCGTCAGCTACAAACAAAATTCCATACTGTGTACAAATTTCTCTAACTCTTTGAACAAACGCTTTATCTGGAACGATAAACCCTCCCTCTCCTTGAACGGGTTCCATTACAACCGCAGCGATCGTTTCAGGGGCGACTTCCGCCAGTAAAAACGTTTCAAATTGCTCAATAATCATTTCATTGTATTGTTGTTCACTCAACCCCTCAGGGCGGCGGTATACATATGGATATGGCGCCTTGTAAACTTCTGGAGCAAACGGTCCAAAGCCGAACTTGTATGGCTTGACCTTACTCGTCATCGTCATGGTCATTAACGTTCTGCCGTGGAATCCTCGTGTAAAGGAAATAATTCCTTGTCGTTTTGTATATTTTCTAGCGATTTTCACGGCATTTTCAACTGCTTCTGCACCGCTGTTAAAGAAAGCTGTCTGCTTATTAAAATCACCCGGTGCAAGCTGACACAGCCTTTCTGCAAGATTGATATAAGATTCATACATCATGACATTAAAGCCCGTATGGATAAATTGACTTGCCTGCTCCTGCAGGGCTCTGACTACTCTTGGGTGGGAATGGCCGACATTTACTGTTCCAATCGCTCCAGCAAAATCGATAAAAATATTTCCGTCCACATCCTCAACAAGAGAACCATGTGCCTTTTTCACAAATGAATGACAATTATTACTGATTCCCTTTGGGACATATTTTTTTCTCAACTCTAGTATTTCTTTTGATTTTGGCCCGGGTATTTCTGTTAGAAGCTTTACATATTTCTTTTCCATTTCCGTGCTCCTCCATATTAAAAGTAAAACCTCTATGCTTTTACTAGATTTAAAACTTCCTTAAAGGTGCTGATAACTTTATCGACTTCCTCATAGCTAATTGTTAATGCTGGTTCAATTCGTATCGTCTTCGAGTTGATTAATGTTCCTGCCACTAGGATACCGCGGTCAAACATTCCCTTTGAAACTTCATAGCCGATTTCATCCTTATGGAATTCGATTCCAATCATCAATCCTTGGCCCCGAATTTCAAGGACTTTATCTTCATGTCCTTGCGCTGCTTCTTTTAGTTCCTTGATGAAATATTCACCGACTACTCCGGCTCTTTCTGGTAAATTTTCTTCGATTAAAACACCAATGGTAGCAATAGCGGCTGCACATGCTAATGGATTGCCGCCAAAAGTCGTTGTATGCATAAATGGATTTGGGAACCAGCTTTTGAACACTTCTTCTCTTGCTACAATCGCACCTGCCGGCATAACACCGCCCCCAAATGCTTTTGCAAGACAAATAATATCTGGAACGACATCATACAAATCGGCCGCAAACATTTTTCCGGTACGTCCCATGCCTGTTTGGACCTCATCAAAAATTAATAGAGTACCATATTCATCACAAAGTTCACGAACCTGTTTTAAGTATCCTTCTGGTGGAAGAATGATTCCTCCTTCACCTTGAATGGGCTCTAAAATGACTGCAGCAACATCTTCCCCTACCGCTGCACAAACCTCGAATGTTTTTTTCATCATGTCAAAATCACCAAATGGTACATGGCGGAATCCAGGGATTAATGGCAGGAATGGTTTACGGAACATTCCTTTGGCCGTTCCAGATAATGACCCAAGACTTTTGCCATGGAAAGCACGTGTTGTTGAAATAAAGGTCGTTCGCTCACTATACATTTTTGCGAGCTTTAATGCTGCTTCAACACTTTCTGTTCCACTATTAGTAAAAAAGGCATATTTCAAATCACCAGGGGTAATATCCGCTAAAATTTTCGCCAGCATTGCACGCAATGGATCGAGCAGGTCTTGGCTGTGAAGGGCTTGACGCTTCAGTTGATCTGTAACTGCCTTTACGACCTTGGGATTACGGTGGCCGACATTGTAGATACCGAAGCCGCCGAGACAATCAATATATTCCTTACCGTTTACATCCTTAAAGCAGGCACCATTGTCTGACCATTCTACTGCTGCAAATTGACCATCCTTTGTTACCGATTTACGGTATGTTAAAAATCCTGGGTTAACGTGCTCACGGAATCCATCGACCGTTTCCTTTGTAATCCAGGCTGCTTCTTCCTTATTAACCTCTTTCTTTTCTATTAAACTTAAAACCTTATTAATGTATTCGCTTACTTGTTGATTCTGCTCAGTCTTTGTCTCTCGTGTTAAATCGATACTCATATGATCTCTCCTCAAAAGTCTATTAGTTTGAAAACCAGCCAATTGGCTCTACTTGTAAATTAATATTGATTTGTTTAATTTCTTGGAATTCCTCTAGCCCGGATGTTCCAAGGCTTCGTCCAATTCCACTTTGCTTGTAACCGCCCCATGGTGCTTCATTATAGGTTGGGTGATAGGAATTTACCCAGGTAATACCGGACCTTAACTTTTTAATGACTCGTAAACCCTTTGCTCCATCATTAGTGAAAACACCGCCAGCAAGTCCATAAACGGTACCATTAGCAAGCTTTACTGCATCTTCTTCATCCTTAAACTTCTGAATGACTACGACTGGTCCGAAAATTTCTTCCTGCACGATTCTCATTTTCTGCTTCACATCAACGAACACCGTAGGCTCGACAAAGTAGCCGTTATCAAGTCCATTGCTTACGATTCGGTTCCCCCCGCAGGCAACGCTAGCACCTTCCTGTTTTCCTAACTCAATATAATAAAGGACTTTTTCCAAATGTTCCCTGCTAACAAGCGGCCCCATCTCTGTTGTAGGGTCATTCCCCGGTCCTACTTTAATTTGCTTCGCTCTTTCTACAAAACGAGCGACAAATTGATTGTAAATCGTTTCTTCTACTAAAATTCTTGACCCAGCCGAGCATACCTGGCCGGCACCAGCGTAAATGCCAAATAGAGCATAATCCACAGCCGTTTCAAAATCGGCATCAGCAAAAATGATGTTTGGCGATTTTCCACCTAATTCCAATGACACCTTTTTCATTGTGTCAGCTGCCGTTTTCATGATATGTTTGCCTGTCTTTGTACCCCCGGTAAACGAAATCATATCGACTTCAGGATGGGATGCGATTTCATTACCGACAACTGGTCCGGCACCCATGACCATATTGGCTACTCCTTTTGGCAGTCCCACTTCTTCAAAGATTTCAAAAAGCTTCTTCGGTGTAACTGGTGTTACTTCTGACGGTTTAAAAACGATTGTATTACCAGCGGCTAAAGCCGGAGCAATTTTCCAAACACTCATTAAAAGTGGATAATTCCATGGGACAATCAGACCACATACACCAACAGGCTCGCGGACAACCATCGCCTGCATTGGGTCTGCTACATGATAGGTATAGCCGTCTGGCTTTGTAATCAGTCCTGCATAATAGCGGAAGCACGCTGCCGCATCGCCGACATCAAATCCAGCTTCTCTTAATGGTTTTCCATTATCCATCGTTTCAAGCTGTGTTAATTCATCTGCATATTCCTCAATTTTGTCTGCGATTTTAAATAAATAGGTGGCTCTCTCCTGGGCAGATATTCCTGACCATACACCTTCTTCGAAAGCCCTCCGTGCTGCAAAGATCGCTGCTCGTGCATCAGCAACTGTTCCTTCAGGGGCATATGAAATCACTTCTCCATTTGCAGGATTAATGACTGGACGTGTTTCCAGAGTTTCAGAGTCTGTCCATTCACCATCTATAAACATTTTAAGGTTAGCAATGCGGTTTTTTATCTCGACCATTATCAAGTCCTCCTTTATTCTCTCTTACTATCTATAGTTGCAAGAACTGTGCCAAAAAATAAAAGTGGCCATAATCGTGTGTTTACCAAAAAGAACATTTTTAGCTATTCAAAATTGCATAACTGTATTTATTTCTGCATAGATAAAAAAGCTGCTTCAGAATGTAATCTGAAACAGCTTTTATTTATATGGAAGATAAGTTTTCAATTTTAATATTTTTCTCATTTACTATTTTTTGATACTTTCTGCTAACCGAGGATTGGCTGATTCCTAATGCTTTTGCAGCCTTTGTCGTTGTTTTATATTGGTTCATAGCCAGAACAATCAACTGCTCCTCCACGTGTTCAATCGCCTCTTGCAAAGGAATTACTCTAGTAATCATAGGCTTTATCTTTTTATTATCAAAGCCCAGTGATAAAAACTGACTTACAAACTCAGCATCAATGGCAGGATGATCAGCGGTAACCACTAATCTTTCAATGATATTTTGTAATTCACGGACATTTCCTGGCCACGAATAAAATTCAAGCACATTAATCGCATCTGGTGTTAAATGATAATTTCGATCATACTTTTCATTCAGCTGCTGTAAAAAATGAAAGGCAAGTAATGATATATCCTCAGTCCGTTCCCTGAGCGGCGGAATCTGAATCGGAATAACATTTAAACGGTAGAATAAGTCTTCTCGGAAAGTCCCATTTTCCACCATTTTTTCAAGCCTTTTATTGGTAGCTGCAATAATCTGGACATTCACCTTAATAGGTACTGTACTGCCAATAGGAATAACCTCTTGCTCTTGAAGAACACGTAAAAGCTTTACTTGAAGATGCAACGGCATTTCACCGATTTCATCAAGAAACAATATTCCACCATCCGCTTGTTTAAAATAACCTTCTTTTCCATTTTTATCAGCACCTGTGAATGAACCCTTTGCGTATCCATATAATTCACTTTCTAGTAGATTTTCAGGAATAGCCCCACAATTCAGTTTAAGGAATGGCTTTCTAGAGCGCTTCCCTAGTTGGTGAATGGCTTGAGCAATCACCTCTTTACCCACACCAGATTCACCATTAAGGAGGACGGTCGATGAAAAGTCAGCAATTTTCTTAACCTGATTCATAATCTTTTCCATTTTAGGACTGCAATAGATAAGCTTTTTTAAAAAGCGATCCTTACTTTTAAAGTCATCTAATTCTTTTTTATATTGCTCCGTTATTTTCCGTATTTCCTGGAGTTCACTTTTTAAACGCGTTGTTTCTGTAATATCCCTCGAGGCAATGATAATCCGGTCCAGCTCGTTTTCTTTATTAAAGACTGGATTGCCAACGGCAAGAATTTTTCTGCCTGTTTTTGTTTCCTGGACAACGGAAACTTTTTTTCCTTTTTCGATTACTAATCTTGTTACTGACGGGGTAAAAAGCCCCTGATCCTCAAGCTGCAGAATATTTTTTCCAATCAACTCTTTAAGATCTACCCTCCAAAAATCTTGTATGATATTGTCACTGTATCTGAGCAATTCTCCTTTGGCATTAACCACAAGAATTTCATCATAAATACTAGATAATATCGCATTCAAATCTCGATTCAAATCCTTTATATACTCTATTTCGTTGGCCATATCCTCGACCATTGGCAGATCCTGAACAACAATGATCATCCCTTCAACTTCATCATCATCAGTTAAAATAGGACAATAATCAACGAGAACTCCCGTGTCATTCGTTATTTCTAGATGGTTTAATATTGTTTTTCCTGTAGCGAACACGTTGTTAATCTGTTGAGCGCTAAAAATATTTCCCCCTGGATAATTAAGCACCTGTTCAGCAGTAGATTTAATCATCTTTAACCCTGATTCATTGCAATTAATCATTTGTTTCTCTTTATCAAGTACAAAAATCCCCATCGGTATCGAGGTAAGAAGGATTTTCAATAAATCTACACTTTTATTTTCTTGTTTAAAAAGCTCCGCCAAAACATCTTCTCTTCGTATGTATCCTAACGGTTCGCCATCCTCACCAATTATGATTGCGAACGGCTCACCAATGATCTGGAACAATGAGGGGAAAGAAATATTCTTGTTAAGGAAACAAATACTTTTGATAGATTTGGCCTGACCTAGCAAAGCCTCTATGGAATAATTTTTGCTTTCAAGCAGCTCAAGTAATGGATTATTGATTGGTGCATAGGCAAATAATTGACCTTGTTTTTTTAAGAATATAAAGGGTTCTTTGCATTGTTCTAATGTCGATTTCAATGCAACTTCTTCATCTATTGTGATAGATATTATTGGCTTAATCTTATCCTTTGCGACGGAAAACATCTTTTCATCCCCCTTATCCTTATCAATCTAATATTATCACTTTGTTTCGAATTTTTTAAATAGAAAAAAAGAAGATGTGATGTCCATCTTCTTTTTTCTAGCATTTAATCACTGCCTGTTACAAATAAATCTTCTTTTATAAAGGCAAGGACCATGCCGGGAATAACATAGTCCCCTTCCTGAACCTCAAGTGATTCTACCTCACCACTTAAACCCGTTTGAATCATTTGAACTTTACCTTCGGACGTTTTAATTTGAAATAATGGTTCCCATTCATATATCCGTGTTTCACTTTGGATTGAAACTTTTTCAACCACCCCATGGCATGGACTAAGTACCACTCCAAAATACATCGTATCACTCCCCTAGTTTATTGCTAGTATTGTTCCTGAAAGGGCCCTGATTGTAATACCAAGCCAAAAAAATCTTGAAATTCTGCAATATCCTCTTCTTCTATTCCTAGTCGATTAGCCCAAAAATGAGGAGCATAGGTATCCTCTTGGCAAAGTAAAACCATATTCCCTGTTTGCATGGAAGTGACCATTGCTTTGCCATAAAAATGATTCGAGTAGCAAATGGTCAAATCGTAGCGATGATTATTTGAAATGAGACAAAAGTAATGCAGGAGTTGTTGATCTTTTTGTTCTGACAGAATATCAAGCTTCATTTCATCTTCTCCTTTCCATGAGATATTTTAATATTTCAACCAGCCTCTTAATCTCGAGGTTTCTGCCAGTTTTTTTATTCCCTCAATATAAGCAGCAATTTTCATATTCACTCCATACTTTTCAGCGGTGTTATGCACATTTTTAAAGCTATCTGTTATTTTTTCCTTTAATCGAGTATCCACCGTTTCCCCTGTCCAATAATAGCCTTGGTTATTTTGACACCACTCAAAGTAGGAAACAATTACACCACCGGAATTTGCAAGTATATCAGGGACAACTAGAATTTCGTGCTCATCCAAAATTTTTAAAGCCTCTTTGGTTGTAGGTCCATTAGCTGCTTCAATTACAATATTGCATTTAAGCTTTCTTGCATTTTGTTTGTTGATTACGCCTGAAATAGCCGCTGGAATCAGGACATCACACTCCTTTTCCAGCAGTTCCTGATTAGTGATTCTATTATTAGGTCGATTGGTTATGATACCGAAAGAGTCTCTATTTTCTAGGAGATAGGGGATATCCAATCCATTTTCGTCATATAAACCACCTATTGCATCCCCAATTCCAATTACCTTTGCCCCTAAATCAAATAAATACTGAGCCAAGTAACTGCCTACATTTCCAAAGCCTTGAATAATTACCCGCATATCCGTTAAAGGAATACTCTTCAATTCGCATACCATTTGCAGCGTATATAGTACACCTTTCGATGTAGCTGTCTCCCTGCCTTTAGATCCCCCTAAAGCAATCGGTTTCCCGGTAATAAAACCCGGCGAATCGAATTCACGAATATGGTCATACTCATCGAGCATCCATGCCATTATTTGCGAATTGGTATACATATCCGGAGCCGGAATATCTTTCGTCGGTCCGACCATTTGGCTGACTGCTCTTACATATCCCCTGCTTAATCGCTCTAACTCATCTAAACTCATTTTCCGCGGGTCACAGACAATCCCGCCTTTTGCCCCTCCATATGGAAGGTCCGTGATGCCGCATTTTAAACTCATCCAGCCAGCCAGCGCTTTTACCTCTTCTGGCGTAACATCTGGATGGAAGCGAATACCTCCCTTAGTCGGTCCTGCGGCATCATTATGCTGTGCCCGATAGCCCTGAAAAATCTCTGTTTGCCCATTATCCATGCGAATAGGAATACTCACTTCCAAAAATCTCATTGGCTTCTTTAAGAATTCGAAGACCTGAGGGGGATAGTTCAATATGTCAACTGCTTCTTTAAGGATTTCCTGAAACTCAGTAAGTGAATTATCCTTTTCCTTTACACCCTCATTCTTTTTCAAATCTAAAGATTCGATAGCCATCATAACACCTCATTTTTTATTGTTATTAATCTAATTAGCAAGTTCCGTGCCAAATGAAGAAACACCAGAATCCCAAAGCCTTATTAACATTTTTCTAACGCAATAGAATGGATATTATGAAAATATGACTGTTTTATTCAGAACTGCATACATTTGAAAAGTGAAAAAAATACGCATTCCCACGGTGGGGAATACGTATGATTTCCATCCTATTATATTTCTGCTTCCTCTGCCTTATATTGAGGAGGTGCTACTTTGAAGGCTTTTGTTAGAAATACCAGATAGACAAGTCCGATGAGGAACCAGCCGGCACCCATGATTAAAGAACTAAGCTCTAGATTGATCCAAAGGATAGCTACTGCTCCGGCTCCAAGTAATGGCATGATAACGTAATCAAAAAATCCCTTTGGAGTGCGGTGCATTTTTTCGCGGACAGCGAAATGATTAATTACCGATAGATTAACAAACGTAAAAGCCATTAATGCTCCGAAATTAATGAGTGAAGTGGCTGTTACTAAATCAAAAAACCAGGCAGATAGTGAAATCACTCCAACGATTAAAACATTTATGGCAGGTGTTCTCCATTTTGGATGTACGTATCCAAACCATTTTTCCGGGAATACTTTATCGCGCCCCATAACATACAAGAGCCTGGAAACACTTGCGTGAGAGGCAAGTCCTGATGCAAGTGTATTCACAAAGGTTGTACATAAAAAAATCGACTGAAACAGCTTCCCACCAACATAAAGGGCAATTTCAGGTAAAGCTGCCTCTGAATCAATGAAACGCGAATTATCTGGAAAAAATGACTGGATAAAAAATGAGGTAGTAATAAAAATTACCCCTCCCCATAAAGCTGTAAGGAGAATTGCTTTCGGGATTGTTTTTTCTGGATTTGGCGTTTCTTCCGATAATGTCGTAACGGCATCAAAACCAAGAAAGGAAAAGCAGAGTATCGTTGCTCCTGTTATCAGGATTGGCAGGTTCATGCCCTCAACAAAAAACGGCTGCATGCTAAAAACAGTTCCCGTTCCTTCTCCTGCATTAAGCCCTTTAATAACTAGGATTATGAAGACAACCATGATTAATATTTGTACAAGAACAAAAAGTGTATTGAAATTTGCCAGTACATTGACGCTTCGTAAATTAAGGAAGGTTACAATTCCAACAAATACTAATACCCAAATGAAATCCGGAACGGACGGAAACAAAGCATTCAAGTAAAGTTTGGTTAACAACGCATTTACCATTGGCAAGAATAAATAATCAAGCAAGGATGACCAGCCAACAAGAAAACCGAGATGCCGGTTCATTGCTTTTTGGGTATAGGTATAGGCTGAGCCTGCCTGAGGAAAAACCCTTACTAGCTTGCCATAACTAACCGCAGTGAAAAGCATACCAATTAAGGCAATAACATAAGCGGCAGGTACATGTCCGTTTGTTTCACCAGAAACAATTCCAAATGTATCAAATACTACCATGGGTGTCATATATGCTAACCCCATAATGACAACCTGCCATAACTTTAACGATCTTTTCAACTTTACGCCATTTTCCACATATCATTCCCCCTCTTATATTAAAGCGTTTTCATTCTGATGTTACCCCTTTGCCTGCTATAAATTTTTTATTCCCCCTCCACTTTCTAAATTCACTATGTATTTATGCAATTTATATGCCAAAGTTAATTTTCATTAAAATACAGTTGTGTTTATCCGTTTTTTTAAAATATTGGATTATAACGAACGGATGATAGAAGGTTTTGAATTTTGCCAATTATTCAACTATGCATACATTATTCCATAATAAATAGCGACTTGTCACTATGGAATGGACATATATAATCGTTTCCGTCATCTATGAAAAAGTAACTTCATGGGCATGATTAAGGGCTATTCTTTACCGTTTTCTATAAAACTGTCGCCGCATGGGCACGATTAACTTCAATTCGTTACCGTTCACTTAAGAAGTATCGCTGCACGGGCACGATTTGTTTATGGCACAAAAATTGCATTAATAAAAAGTAAAATAGGAAATGAGGGAAAATCAATGCAATATCCTTTAACACCGGATGTTAAACCAGAGTTTTGTACAACGGGGACCTTTATGAGGTTACCATCAAACAGAGAGAATGCTAAATTAGCGATTGTTGGCTTACCGTTTGATACAGCGGCTTCCTTCCGAGTTGGGGCCCGCTTTGCACCTCAAGCAATTCGTCAGGCTTCCATGACGTTATTCCCCTACCATCCTATTCATAAGGTGTATCCATTTGATGCATGCAACGCGATTGATATTGGCGACGTATCGGTTATTCCACATAATATTCATCGAAGCTATGAGGTAATGGAAAAAGCAGTTATGGAGTTAATGGAGCAGGGGATTATCCCGATTGGACTAGGCGGAGACCACTCCGTTACATTAGCAAATCTTAGAGCAGCAGCCAAAATCCACGGTCCTGTAGCGTTAATTCATTTTGATTCACATACAGATACCTGGGATACCTATTATGAAGAAAAATATTGGCATGGCTCACCATTCATTCGTGCATATGAAGAAAACTTATTAATTCCCGATAAGGTTTTTCAAGTTGGTATTCGCGGAACCCTTAATCATCCTGGGGATATCGATTCGAGTAGTGATTTGGGATATCATGTGATCACAACTCCTGAATTAAAGGACCGTGGCTTTGAAAATGTTGTGAAGGAAATGAAAGAAAAAATTGGAGATACACCATGTTTTCTTAGTTTTGATATCGATTTTGTTGATCCATCCTGCGCTCCCGGAACAGGGACGCTTGAGGTTGGCGGGTTAAATAGCTTTGAAACCTTACAAATCATTCGTTCCCTAACAGATTTTAATTTTATTGGTTTTGATCTAGTGGAGGTTTTACCTCCATATGACCCAACCCAAATTACTTCCTTACTCGCTGCTACCATTATTCATGACTTTGCAAGCCTTGTTGCCCTAAAAATAAAATAAGTACTTAAATAAATAATAAAAAGCAGTGGTACATTATTAACAATGTCCACTGCTTTTTGTATGAGAAGTATTTTTATTTTGCAAAACGATGATTTCCGATTGTTACCGTTACTTCACGTGAAAAGATCCACTGGCTTACTGCTGTTTTTGGATTATAGAAGAATAAAGAGCCATTTCCTTTTCCTTGGAAAGCAAGTGCTTCATTAACAGCCTTTTTAGAAGCCGCATCGGCTGGTTGATTAATCTGCCCGTTTTGGACTGGCGTGAATGCATAATGTCCATTTGAAATTTGATAGATTACTTCTCTGACTGAGTTAGGGAAATCCGGGCTTGCCACCCGATTTAGGATAACAGTTGCAACTGCAACTTTCCCTGCATAAGGTTCCCCTACCGCTTCTGCTCGAACTAGGCGTGCCATTAAGTCTTTATCAGCTGCTGAAATCGTAGCGTTTGGGATTACTAGATTTGAGCCAGCATATAATAAAGAGCTAGACGCATTATTTGCTTTCATTAAGCTTGTAATGGGCACTCCATACTTTGTTGCAATCTTCCAATAGGTTTCGCCGTATTGTACTTTATGGTTTGTAGCTGCTTCTGATTTAGTTACACCCGTAAATGCTGACATTGAAAAGATTAACCCCGTTGCAATGACAAGTTTTTTTAATTTATTCATGTTTTGTAGCCTCCTAGTATTCTCGTTTGTTTCTCTACTAATAAGGCTATCAGTTGTAACATACTATATCATTACCCAAAAAAATCCAATGAAAGAATAGTATCAAAGGCTCCTGCTATGAAAGCATTTATCTACTATATGGAATAATAAACCAATTCGAAGTAACCTCCTCATTAATTCCATTAGTGGATAATTCCGGTAAAATTATTACATTCTATTTCAGGCTTATTTCATGAAATAACCTTGTAACACAGATAATCTTCACTAAATTGACAAAATACCCCTCAATTTGGTACAGGTTTCTATCTGTATCTTAGGTAATAATATAATAGAAGACAAAAATGATGGAGGGTTTACACGTGGAAAATCAGTTAGTCAGCGTACTTAACAAACAAATAGCAAATTGGTCTGTATTGTATATCAAGTTACATAATTATCACTGGTATGTGAAGGGCGGTCAATTTTTCACCTTACATGCAAAATTCGAGGAATTCTATAACGAGGCTGGACTGCATGTCGATGAGTTAGCAGAACGTTTACTAGCCATTGGCGGCAGACCTGTAGCAACTATGAAAGAGTGCCTTGAACTATCTTCTGTAAAAGAAGCAGATGGTAATGAAAGTGCCGAGGAAATGGTTCAAGCTATTATCAATGACTTCTCTATTATCATTGGTGAATTAAAAGAAGGAATGAGCTTTGCTGGAGATAAGGGTGATGAAACTACAGGCGACATGCTTCTTGCTATTCATTCTGGTTTAGAAAAACACGTTTGGATGTTAACCGCATTTCTCGGTAAATCAATCTAAATCTTTAACTAAAAATAAGCCCAACAGCTAAAGAAATAAGACTCAGCAGCTGCTGAGTCTTATTTCTATTTCCTGCGTGCAAGAACTACTAAACAAATGGTAATAATCGTGAATGCCGTAAACGCCAAGATTGGAATGGTAATAAATCCAAGCCAATTAATATAATCCTTCGAGCAAGGCACACCACTTTTACACATTTCAAATTGCTGCAGGTATGGTATCTTTTGCAGTGCGGTGTGGTAGCCGGAAATAATCATCCCAATTATGGATAATGGTAAAGCGTACTTCACAATTCCTCTATCATTCTGATAAAAGGCAATCCCCAGCATGATGGCTAGTGGATACATAAATATCCTTTGATACCAGCAAAGAGTACATGGAATGTACTGTAGAACCTCACTAAAGTACAAGCTTCCAATGGTTGCAATAAGCGCCGCAACCCATCCAAGTAATAAGGATTTACTCATCCTTTTTCTCCTTTGCAGCATCTTCAACCATTTTATTTAAATCGTCCATAGTTTGACCATCAAACCGTTTTCCATTAATAAAAATGGTAGGTGTCCCATTAACTCCTAATTTTTCAGCTAGTGCATTATCCGCTTCCCAGGCATTCTCAGGTTCTTTTGTATCAAAATAGTCCGCTACCTTTTTAACTTCGTCCTCACTTGCTATTTCTTGAAGTGTTTCTTTTAAGAAATCTTCTGTAAATACATCGACCTTTTCATACCTTGTATCTTCCGGCTGCTTCTTATAGATTAGGTCATGGAACTCCCAGAACTTGTCGTTACCCAGTTTATGGTAAACGGCTTCTGCAAATTTCGCTGTCCTTTTGGAGTCAACATTTATAAATGCATAATGGAAATAATAGAATTTCGCTTTTCCCGTATCAACGAATTCCTTTACAATTAGTGGAACAGTGGTTTCTGTGAAATTTTTACAATTTGGACATTTGTAATCCCCAAATTCTACAATTGAAACAGGTGCAGATTCTTCCCCAAGAAAAGGCTGGTTTGCATAATCAATCTCTTCTTTAACAGGCTCATCGGATTTTTGGTTATTAGCTAGAAAGATAAATCCAATAATACTTATTGCAATTAATCCAATGATCCAAAACACAAATTTTGATGATGAGGAAGAAGGTTTCTTCGTTCCCTTTTTAGTACTATTTTTTCGCTTTGCCATGATCAAACTCCTTATTATATTTTATTAGAGTTTATCATCTTTGAAAAATAAATGCATTTAACTAATACCGCAATAGAGAGCATACCCAAATGGGCATGCTCTCCCTATCATATTTATTTTATTTGTAAAACAGCAGACTTTATAGATGCGGCCATCCTTCATTATCCCAATACAAGGGTCTAATTTGCAAAGTAGGCTTTCCCTTTTTCATAGAATCATAGGCATGGTTGACGAGAACGGAAGAGTTGTCGGAAAAATAAACGGCACAATGTCCTGGTCCAATCCAGCGCTCATCGCCTGCATCGATTAATGTTCCGCCGCCCTCCATCATTGAAACGCCATTTTTATCTGAATAAGGGCCAGTAATATTCTCTGACCTTCCTACGACGATTTTATACGTACTCTCTACTCCTCGGCAGCAAAAATCAAAGGATACAAACTGATAATAAAAGCCGTTTCGGTACACGATAAAAGGAGCTTCAATCGTATTAGGCTGTTCTGTTCTGCTTGAAATAGAAAGCAGTTCCGCACCTTCTGCTCTTTTCATACTCACAGGATCCAATTGAAATAGTTTGATTCCGGCCCAGAAGGAGCCGAAATTTAACCATGGCAGTCCTTCTTGATCAAAAATTAAATTCGCGTCAATCGCATTGTAATTATCAGCTTCCGTTGAATGGATGACATGTCCTCTGTCCTTCCATTCATATTCAGGATTTTCAGGATTAATTGTTGTATTCGTCACTAAACCTATTGCTGAAGTATTTTTTCCAAACGTAGATACAGAATAGTATATATAATAGATTCCATTATGATAATAGATATCTGGCGCCCAAATGCTGTCCTCTGTTTTTTCAGGCACGAACTCTTTACTCCATTCAGGCAAAGATGAAAATATTGGCTTTTCCTGCTTCCAGTTAACTCCATCTTCAGAAGACTTTATCTGAATTCCTTTTCCTGTGTAAAATACATACCAGCGTGAACCCTCTTTCGCCAAAACAGGATCATGCGCTCCTAAATCCCCCTTCAGCTCCCAATTCATTTCGTAAAAGTTAACGTTGTCAAAGCCTTTGTTATTATGCAAAATAATTCTCCTCTCTTTATTTATGGTAAATAAATCTTTCACCCGGTACCATCATATGGAATTTTTGGTTTGGATAATGGTGAAATAGATAATCAACAAAATAGGCAGGATTTTCTCGATTAGTAGGAAACATATCAAAATGAATAGGTAGGATAAGGTCCACCCCTACTGCAACAGAAAACTCAGCAGCTTCACGAAAATTCATATTTCCAATAATCCCCCGAGAAGTGCGAAAGTAATCCCCTCCATTAATCGGTAAGAAAGCTACATGTGGGTTAAACTCTTTTACCTTCTCAATAAGCAAGGGTGTAACCACTGTATCACCGCTATGAAAAAGACGAATCCCATTTACTTCAATGAAATACCCCAATGAATAAAAGTTACCATGAGTATCCACTTCATATTCGATGTGCGCTGCTGGAACAGGTGTAATAATAAAACCTTTAATCCTAAAAGGTTCATGAGCTTTTGCGGCGATTAGGCTGGAAATTGCAACTTTGTTTTCAAGTAACGATACAAGCGGAGCAGGGACTGTAAACACAGTATCTTCTGAACCTGCAGCTATTTTATCTAATGTTGGTAAATCCATATGATCATCATGTTCATGCGTAATGACTACCCCATTTATGCCCTGAAGCATCTCTGGTGATAGAACTGGAGAATATGCCCTTATAAATTCAGTCTCTGAATTTGACTCTTCGATACTCTTTGTCAGATAAGGATCAATGACAATGAATCCATCCTCAGGTCTTCCTTTTAGTAAAATACCAGCTTGTCCTAGATTCCAAAATGAAATAGTGTCATTCGAAATTTGAGTATGGCTGACTTCCCTTATTAGTAATTCTCCATGTTTATATATCTTTTTCATCGAACCCACCGTTCTTTAACTTGATTATTATCTTCTTGGTGCAAAGTCTTTTATTTCTTCTAGAATTAGTTCAATTTCCTTTAAAACTTCATGATCGAGGTTAATATCAACAGCTTTTACATTTTCCTCAACCTGCTGCGGTTTGCTTGCCCCAACAATAGCAGTACTAATACCTGGATGGCGCAGAATCCAAGCTAGTGATAACTGGCTTAGAGTAACTCCTAATTCAGCTGCCAAGCTGTTTAGTTTTTGGACAGAGGTAAGCACATCATCACGAAAATAGCTATTAATCACAAAGTTTACCGAATCATTTGCCGCCCGGCTATCTGCTGGTTTTTCTGTATTTGGTTTATATTTACCTGTTAAAATGCCCTGTGCCAAAGGCGAAAAGACAATCTGGCCCATCCCGTTTTCAGTGGAAACAGGCAGAACCTCTCTTTCAATATACCTTTCAAGCATGTTATAGATTGGCTGGTTAGAAATTATCGGTCTTAACTGACAGGCTTTGCCGATTCCTGCTGCTTTCTCAATTTGAGCAGCACTCCATTCACTCACACCCGCATATAGTATTTTCCCTTGCCTAACCAAATCATCGAGTGCATACAATGTTTCTTCCATTGGTACCTCCGGGTCAAAACGGTGGCATTGATAGAGATCAATATAATCCAATCCTAAGCGTTTTAAGCTGGCATCACATTGCTCCATAATATGCTTTCTTGAAAGACCACGGTCATTGGGTCCTGGGCCCATCGGAAAGAATAACTTTGTTGCAACGACATAGGAACTCCTTGGATACTCTTTCAACGCCTCCCCTAGAACTTCCTCTGCTCTCCCGTTCTCATAGGCATTTGCCGTATCAAAAAAGTTAATCCCCAGTTCATATGCCTTATGAATACAATCATATGCGGTTTGATTATTTACTGATTTTCCATAAGTAAGCCAGCTTCCCAGCCCAAGTTCACTAATTTTCAAACCACTATTTCCTAACCTGCGATATTTCATCTATTATTCTCCTTCACCAATTTAATAGTCTATCTAGCTAATCGGTATTCTTTGTTTTTTCTGGACAAGTACTTTGTTCTCCCACGCCCTGCTTTTCCATCTATAGTACATAATGATTCCTCGAAGCCATTCATCCGTTATGAATGCGATCCATACCCCTGCTAAACCTAATCCATAATGAATTCCTAGGAAATAGGATAATGGTACAGCGATTCCCCACATTGACAGCACACCCATTTTTACCGTAAAAAGGGCATCACCTGTTGCTCGCAGTGAGTTAATTACAACTAGATTAAATGTCCTGCCTGGTTCTAGAATTAAACATAGCAGTAAAAGGGTACTGCCTGTTTTAATAATTTCTTGATTATCGGTAAATAAACTCATGATATTTACTCGGAAGATTGAAACAAAGATAGCAATAAAAATGGTGATAATAAAACTAACCTTTAGACTCTTTAATAATTGCCGATAGGCCGCTTCAAAATCACCAGCTCCAACCTTGTATCCTATTAGAATCTGTGTCCCTTGTCCAAATGCTAAACCAAACAGCATGATAAACGACATCACATTCCAGGTATAAACCCGTGTCGATAAAGCTGCTGCACCCAGCATCGCAATAATCGCTGTCATCGCCATTTGACTGGTATTGTAGCTTAGCTGTTCACCAGCAGATGGTACTCCAATTTTCATGATTTTTTTAATATGAGTTAGATTGAAATCAAAATAATCCTGTAATTCAATTCTTATCGGAAGTCTCTTATACATAAAAACAAAAGCAATGATCAATGCCGCTGCCCTGCTAATTGCAGTAGAAAGTGCTACGCCTTTTACACCCATTTCTGGGAATCCAAATAATCCATAAATCACCAATGCATTTCCCGCTAAATGGATGATGTTCATCATGACCGATACAAACATTGCTTCCCTTGTAAATCCATTTGCTCTCAGAATGGCTGAAACCGTTACTAACACGGATTGCAAAAACACCGTTCCGCCAACGATGGAAAGATACTCAAATCCTATTCCAGCAATGTCATCTTCTAGATGAAAGATTTCTAAAAGCGGCCCTTTGAAAATCACCAGGAGCAGACTCACCACTAAACCAATACCCAGATTAATAGATAGTGAAATGGCAGAGACTTGTTTAGCCTCCACTCTCATACCTGCCCCTAAATATTGCGAGATTAGAACAGCCGTCCCTGATGCTGTAAAGTTAAAAAGGATAATCGCAAAAAAGACAAGTTGATTTGCTACTCCTATTGCAGCCACTACATCATCAGAAATGTGAGAAAGCATTATAACATCGGTGCTTCCCATGATGGTTTGCAGAAACAATTCTATGAATATTGGCCACGTAATCGCACGTAAAGTTAACCGCCTATCTTCTTGCTCTTTTAAACTTCGCATAGCTTTGCCCACCTTAAAAAATTACAGAAAAAGATTCATATCAATATAGCTGATATGAACCTATTTTTCTTCTAAATTATCTATTCATTTTTTCACAAAGTTATTATACAGGGGTACCAAAGTTAGGCGTTCCATCTGGATTCCATGCAAACTCTTTGGCACAGGTGTGGCGGTTTGGATCATACAACGGGTCGCCGACAATCTCTGTATAATTTCTAACATGGTAGACAAGTATATCTTTGCTGCCGTCTTCAGAAACAGTGAAGCTATTATGCCCGGGACCGTATTGACCTGTTTCATAGCACGTTTTGAAAACAGGTTCTTTCGATTTATTCCAAGAATTCGGATCCATTACGTCACTATTTTCATCTGCAGCCAAAAGTCCCATTGCATAATTCTCATCGGTTGCACTTCCGGAGAAAGAAATGAAAATTTTTCCGTTTCTCTTCAAAACAGCCGGCCCTTCATTTACCCAGAATCCAATTGTTTCCCAGTCAAATTCTGGTTTCGCAATCATGATTTGAGGCCCTTTAATCGTCCATGGATTTTCTAATGGCGCGATATAAAGATTGGAGTTACCTTTAATATCAGGGTCTTTTTGTGCCCAAACAAGGTATTGCTGACCTTTATGCTCAAAAGAAGTAGCATCAAGAGCAAAAGAATCCCAATCTGTATTAATTTGACCTTTTTCCTCCCAATTACCTTCTAGCGGATTAGCTGAATTATTTTCAATCACAAACATCCGGTGCTGAAAAAGACCATCGATGATTTCCTTTGATGGTGCAGCAGCGAAATAAATGTACCAGCTTCCATTGATATAATGAATTTCTGGTGCCCATATCAGTGAGCTCATGGAACCTGTTTCATGCTTTTCCCAAACCATAACAGGCTCTGCCTCTGCGGTCCCTTTAATTGTTTTAGAGCGTCGTAATTCAATACCATTATATTCTGGTACAGAAGCTGTAAAGTAATAATAACCATCTGTATGTTTATAAACCCATGGATCCGCTCGCTGCTCAATTATCAAATTCTTTGCTGTTTTAGCTTGATCTTTCGTTACAGAAACCATATAAATCTCCTTCCAAATCCTGATGGCAGTCTTTTATTTTGCGTCTGGTACAGGTTCGCCAAAGTTTGGGGTTCCATCTTCATTCCACGTGAACACTTGTGCACGAGTATGGCGGTTTGGATCCCATAATGGATCACCTACAATTTCACGATAGTTACGTGCATGGTAAATGATAATATCTTCGCTGCCGTCTTCAGATACTGTAAAGCTGTTATGACCTGGACCATATTGGCTATTTTCTACATTTGTTTTAAATACAGGTGCCTCTGTTTTCACCCATGAAGAAGGATCTAATAAATCACTGTTTTCATCCGCTTGTAATAGCCCCATACAATAGTTGTAATCTGTTGCACTGGCTGAATAGGAAATGAAAATTTTACCATTTCTTTTCAAAACAGCTGCACCTTCATTGACTAAGAACCCAATTGTTTCCCAGTCATATTCAGGTGTAGTGATCATTACCTGAGGTCCTTCAATGGTCCATGGATTGACCATTTTAGAGATATAAAGGTTAGAATTCCCTTCAATCTTTGGATCACTTTGAGCCCAGACATAGTACCTTTGGCCTTTATGTTCGAAAGTGGTGGCATCAAGAGAAAAAGATTCCCAATCTGTTTTTACTTGCCCCTTTTCAACCCAATTACCTTCTAATGGATTGGCAGAGTCATTCTCAATGACATACATACGATGGTCAAAAATCGCATCTTCTCTTGCTGCAGCGTAATAGATGTACCATTTACCATCGATATAATGAATTTCTGGAGCCCAAATGTTTGCGCTCATTGGACCGTTTTCATGTTTTTTCCATGCAACTACAGGTTCTGCACTGCCCAAGCCCTGGATCGTTTCGGACCGTCTAACCTCAATTCTGTCATATTCCGGAACAGACGCCGTGAAATAGTAGTAACCATCTGTATGCTTATATACCCATGGATCTGCTCGCTGCTCGACAATGGGATTATTTAAAGTTTCTACCTTTTGCATTCTATTTCACCTTTCTTTTTAAGAGAGTTCACATATAAAGATAATTGACGGCCTCATTTAAAAACTTTAAAGCCGTGAATCGGTTTCTCAGATTATGCGCTTCAGATAAGCTTCTTGTTACAAGGTCATCATCAATTCCAAGCTGCTTAGGTAACGTTGCACCACCCAATTTAGCTAAAAGTCCACCAAGCTGTGACGAACTTGGAATCTCATTGTACAAGGCAGTAATTTCAAGTGAATTTGCAATAATATTCTTTACGAGTTGGTGATCTGCAAGAGAAGCTAACCTCTCTGAATTCGTAATATACTCGATAAATTCTTTCTTATATATATCTGCAAGGAGTGAAGTAGAGACCCCAACCTTTGCTCCATGAAGAACAGCTGGGCGGTTTTGTTGTAGAAATTCCATTTCCCAATAGTGTGAAAGATGGTGTTCCCCGCCTGAAGCTGGGTGAGATTGTCCATATAGTAGCATTGCTAGTCCGGACTTAATGAGGGCTTCAATTAGAATTCGAATTCCTGCCTCATCACCTATTGATATTTTCTCGACTCTTTCAACACAAGACTCCAACGCCTCACGAGTAATTTTTGCAGCCAGAGGACAATATGATTCTCCATTTACAAGATGACCAAATTTCCAATCTGCAAGTGATGTATATTTTGCCAGCATATCACCAAATCCTGCAGCAATCATTTTTTGTGGCGAATTCTTCAATACAGCTAAATCAGCAAATAGGGCCATTGGCGCTGTCATTTGAAACGTTGTTTTTACTCCTCTAATAATCAGTGGAGCACCCAGGCTTGTAAATCCATCTACAGAAGGTGCTGTTGGAACAGATATGAATGGAACTCCTGTTTTTGCACTGGTAAATCGAGCGATATCATGCAAGGTGCCTGCCCCTACAGCTAAAATTGCATCCGCTTCTTGTGGTAATTCCAATAAAGCTTGGACTAATGATTTCTCATCAGCGACTACATCATTATTTGCGTCAGGCTGAATCAGACATACAGAAAAACCAATATTTTCTTCGGTAAGATGGTGTGATAACTGTTTCCCAGCAGCGTGGAAGGTGTTCTCATCAGCAATTAAGTGAGCATGTTTGAAGGCCTTGTTTTTCACAAAAACCGCAGCATCTGCAAATGCACCATTAGCTACAACAATTTTTTCAATTGGTATGGAATTGTGATCGTTTCCACAATCACATTTATGGGCTAGAGTCATAAGTTCACGAATATATTCTTCCACCTATTGTTCCTCCTGCTCCTACTTAAACTTATCCTAGATTAGTTATTTTCAATTCCAAACCTATAAATGGTTTTAGATGAATACTCTTCATCCTTTTCTAAAATCCAAGAAGGAAACTGTTGATGGTGGATTGCATCCGGAAGTCCCTGTGTCTCCAGACATATCCCCAAATATTTCCTGGAAGGTACTCCGGAAATTAAGCCTTCTGATTTCATCTGATTACCTGAATAAACGACAACACCAACCTCATCTGTTTCAATTGTCAATGTACGTCCGCTCTCTGAATCCTTCAGAACGATTTCATTATTATGCTGTTTATTTAAAAGAAATGGGTGATCGTACCCTTCACCTGCAAGCTTGTTTTGCGGATGCTCTGAGATTACACCTGTCTGGATTAGTCTTTCAGATGTAAAATCAAAAGCTGTACCTTTCACATCTAGCATTTCTCCGGTTGGAAGGAGTTCGTCATTTAGTTCAAGAAACTTATCGCTTTTTATCATTAAAGAATGGTTTAGGATATCCCTTTTTAAATCCCCGCTTAAATTGAAATAAGAATGATTGGTCATGTTTAACAAAGTTTTCTCGTCTGAAATGCCGGAATAATGAATAGAAAACTCATTTTTATTATTTAACGTATATGTAACAGAAACCTTTAGGGTACCAGGATAGCCTTCTTCACCATTTGGGCTCAAATAGGTGAAACGAACAGCAGCTTCTTGTTCACTTTCAATAATTTCAGCATCCCAAATTACTTGGTTAAAGCCTTTAATTCCACCATGAAGATGGTTATTGTTTTCATTTTGAGCGAGGTAAAAGGTATGACCATCAAGTTCAAACGATCCTGCCTTTATTCTTCCTGCAACACGCCCAATCGCAGCACCTAAGAAATATGAATCCTTTTCATATTCAATTAGTGTGTCATAACCAACAACGATGTTTTCAAAGTTACCGTCTTTATCAGGTGTTATTATTTTAGTGATGATACAGCCGTAGTTAATGCAGCCAATTTCAACTCCATGATTATTTATCAAATTAAATAAAAAAACGGTTTGGTTGTCTTTACTTCCAAACTCTTCTTTTACTACCTTCATATTCGTCCTGCCTTTCCATCCCGTTAGGAAATGATTAAGTAAAATGCTTCCATACCTTTTCCATCACGAAACTGTTGACGAAGAAGGTATGGAAATCATTCAATATTACTTACGCTTTGCTAAGCGAATTACGTTCCAAGAAAGTTTAGGTAAAACTGCTGTAACTCCGCCATTCTCCGATTTTGCATTACCGTTAGAGTGTGGTGCTACTGGAGTTCCTTGGGCTGAATTGGTTTGCTTTACGTTACCGTCATTTTCAAGAACAATGTGTTCTACTACTTCATATCCTTCGAAATTACGAATGTCCACTGCTAACTCTAAGCCTTCTTCAAGGTGGCGGTTAACCGCAAAGATGGTTAACTGTTCATTTTCTTCATTATAAACGGCAGTAGACTCTAAATATGGAACATCCGTGAAGTCCTTACTATCATATTTAGGACTTGAGATTATTGGATTTAACGAAACCCCTCTACCATAAACAGAAGTATGCATATATGGATAGAAAATCGTTTGCTTCCATGCAGGTCCATTATTTTCAGTCATAATTGGTGCAATTACATTGACCAATTGAGCAAGACAAGCGATTTTTAAGCGATCGGCATGCTTTAACATCGTGATAAGCATACAACCTACTAATAATGCATCTTCGAAATTATAAATATCTTCAAGCTGCGGAGGTGCAATACTCCAGGGCTCAATTTGTTTATCTGCTTCATTGCTATGGTACCAAACATTCCATTCATCAAAGGCAAGGTTAATTTTCTTTTTTCCACGTTTTTTTGCTTTAATATAGTCAGCAATTGAAATAACGGAGCGAATAAAATCATCCATCTCAAGTGATAATGCTAAATAATTTGAGATATCATTATCGCGGTTACCATAATATTGATGAAGGGAAATAAATTCAACATGGTCATAAGTATGGTCAAGAACAGTTGCTTCCCAATCAGCAAATGTCGGCATGTTACGGTGCGAGCTTCCACATGCAACAAGCTCGATAGTTGGATCTACCCACTTCATTGCTTTTGCGGTTTCCTGTGCTAGACGCCCATATTCAGCTGCAGTTTTATGCCCGATTTGCCATGGACCATCCATTTCGTTCCCCAGACACCAAGTCTTAATTTTATATGGATCCTTTACCCCATGTGAGATACGTAAATCACTGTAATAGGAACCGCCTGGATGGTTGCAATACTCAACTAGGTTTCTTGCAGCGTCAATTCCTCGAGTTCCTAGGTTTACTGCCATGTTAACATCGGCGTTTACCAGCTGTGCCCACTTCATAAACTCATTTGTACCCATTTCGTTTGTTTCTGTGGTACGCCAAGCTAACTCGAGGCGGCGTGGACGACTTTCAACTGGTCCTACACCATCTTCCCAGTTATATCCTGAAACAAAGTTTCCACCAGGATAACGTACAAGCGGAACTTGAAGTTCTTTTACCATTTCAATAACATCTTGGCGGAATCCATTTTCATCTGCCTGAGGATGTCCTGGTTCGTAAATACCCCCATAGACTGCCCGTCCTAAATGTTCAATAAAGGACCCATATATACGATTGTCAATTTCAGAGACTTTAAAATCCTTTTCTAAAATCATCTTAGCTTTGTTTGTCGCCATCATCACTATTCCTTTCTCTAGCTAACCTTTTCCCACTTTGGATTCCCCGCCAACGGGCATGCTTTGTTTTTAAATTTGGCCCGATAGCGGACAATTGATCCGCTATGAGCACAAGTGGTCCCATATTGCAGGGCCGGACATGAAGTACAACTCTTTAATCTTGCTTCGTAGACATCATCGGACACAATAACAGACAAATCTCCCTCGGTTTCTTTCACAAGTTCCTCGATGACCTCTTCCGTTACCATTACACTTTCGGTGCAGCCTTTACATAGACTCTTTTCAGTCACTTCATTCCCCGCCTTTTTCTATTCAATCACTAAGGTAACGACTGACATAGCTGGAAGTTTGATAACTAATTTGTTGTTTTCAACGGTCACTCCAGTGAACTCAGCTGGTTTAACAACATCTGGCTGTTCAAAAGTGTTATGAGCATTCATACTATCTGCAGTAAGGATGGTGCCAGATACCTTTGAATCTACTGCATTTACACCACGTAGATCTAAATCAATAATTGCTTCATTTTTATGATCAATGTTACATAAGCTGACGTGAACTTTGCCTTCTGTATTTTTAGATGCTGATACCGTTACTTGTGGTAAGGTAACCCCATTGTTTTCATAGGTTCCAAATGTTGAATCTACAGCCAACACTTGCGCATCCTGGTGTACTTTGTACATATCAAATACATGGTATGTTGGAGTTAGAATCATCTGCTCTCCTTCAGTAAGGATCATTGCCTGCAAGACATTAACGGTTTGAGCAATATTTGTCATTTGAACGCGGTCTGCATGATTGTGGAAGATATTAAAATGTAAACCTGCAACTAGAGCGTCACGAATTGTATTTTGTTGATATAGGAATCCTGGGTTCGTTCCTGGTTCTACATCAAACCAAGTTCCCCATTCATCAATAATCATTCCAACACGTTTTTCTGGATCATATTTATCCATAATCGTGCTGTGTTTTGTAATTAATTCATCCATATGTAGTGCCTTTTTCATCGTGATAAACCATTCATCTTCAGGGAAATCAACTGCAGATCCTTTTCCAAGCCAGAAATCTCCAGGAATGGTGTAATAGTGGAGGCTTAAGCCATCCATTAGCCAATGTGCATTTTTCATTAGCACTTCGGTCCAGTTATAGTCATCAACGTTCGCACCGCCAGCAATTTTATAAATCTTGTTGCCGCCATAATTTCTTACATAGGTTTGGTAACGTCGATAAAGGTCTGCATAATATTCAGGACGCATATTTCCGCCGCAGCCCCAGTTTTCGTTCCCTACTCCAAAATATTTTAGTTTCCATGGTTCCTCTTTGCCATTTTCCCGACGCCAATTTGCCATTGGAGATTCGCCTTCAAATGTCATATATTCAACCCATTCAGACATTTCCTGAACAGTACCGCTTCCTACGTTTCCACAAATGTATGGCTCACACTCTAACAATTCACATAACATCATAAATTCATGTGTTCCAAAGTGATTGTTTTCTACAACGCCGCCCCAATGTGTATTAACCATACGCTTACGATTTTCTTTTGGACCAATGCCATCTTTCCAGTGATATTCGTCTGCAAAGCACCCGCCTGGCCAGCGAAGGACAGGAACTTTAATATTCTTTAATGCAGCTAAGACATCATTTCGAATTCCTTTTGTGTTTGGAATAGAAGAATCCTCGCCTACCCAAATTCCTTCATAAATACATCTGCCGAGATGTTCAGCAAAATGACCATAAATATTCTTATTTATTTTTCCTTTTGTAATATCTGCGTTCACAATGACATTATTTGACATGAATTAAGCCTCCTGTTTCTAACACTTTTTAGTGTTCTATTATTAAACACTAGGGCTATTATTGCTAATAGCCCCAAATGATTGTTTAATTAAGTTTCGAATTAACGGTAAATAAGGTCGTTCCAGCGCAGTTCATTATTGAAGGCATGAGTGTTAGTATCGTTATTGATTACTACCATTTCAATACCAGCTAATTCAGCAAAATCTCTTAATTGTTCAGTTGTTACTTTAGTAGAGTAGCCAGTATGGTGAGCTCCTCCAGCCTGAATCCAATTCTCAACAGCTTGACTTAAGGATGGCTGTGTCTTCCATAAAACCCTCGCTACAGGAAGATTTGGCATTTCTTTCTCTGGCTGTACAGCATCAACTTCATTCACAAGTAAACGGAAACGATGTCCAAGGTCGATAATCGATGCATTTAATGCAGAGCCGCCTTTTCCATCAAACACGATTCTCGCAGGGTCTTCTTTGCCGCCGATTCCAAGCGGATGAACCTCAATTTTAGGACGTGTTGCTGAAATTGTAGGACATACCTCAAGCATATGGGCACCCAGTACCATTTCATTTCCTGGCTCAAAATGATACGTATAGTCTTCCATGAAGGACGTCTCTTCGTTACCAGCAATAATTTTCATTAATCTAACTAATGCGGCAGTTTTCCAGTCACCTTCTCCAGCGAAGCCATAGCCCTGTTCCATTAAACGTTGAACAGCAAGACCTGGCAGTTGATGCATACCATGTAAATCTTCAAAAGTTGTCGTAAATGCTGTATAGTTACCTTCTGTTAAGAAAGCTTTCATTCCTAGTTCAATTCTAGCTTGATAACGAATAGAGTCTCTCACTGGACCTTCTGTAAGACCTTCAGGCACAATATCATAAAGCTCTTCATATTCAGCTAAAAGCTGATCTAATTCTTGGTCAGTTACCTCATTCATTTTTTGAACTAAGTCACCCACACCATATCCATTAACAGTCCAGCCAAATTTAATTTGTGCTTCGACTTTGTCACCTTCTGTAACTGCTACCTGACGCATATTATCGCCAAATCTTGCTACTTTAAGGTTTTTGCTTTCTGCAAACGCTGCTGCTGTACGCATCCAGCTGCCAATACGCTCTCTTACTTCAGGATTTTCCCAGTGTCCAACCACTACCTTACGCTTAATATTCATGCGGCTGTGGATAAAACCATGCTCACGGTCACCATGTGCAGATTGATTTAAGTTCATGAAATCCATATCAATGGAATCCCATGGAATATCACGATTAAATTGAGTAGCTAAATGTAATAGTGGTTTTTGAAGTGCAGTTAGTCCTGCAATCCACATTTTTGATGGTGAGAAGGTGTGCATCCAAGTAATAATACCTGCACAATTTTCATCTGAATTTGCTTCTAAAATCAATTTACGAATCGCATCTGAATCTTTTACAACGGATTTGAATACGAGTTTATAAGGAACAGCTGAGTCATCATCCAGACCATTCACAATCGTTTTTGAATTTTCTTCTACTGCTCTTAGTACATCTTCTCCATAGAGTAATTGACTTCCAGTGACAAACCAATATTCATACGCTTTCGTAGTTAACAAGGTAGCTCCCCCTTAGGATATTGTATATTTGATAGATTCGTAATTTCTTAATATGAAAATGAGTTAATATTTTTACTTCTATTTTTGACCATAGTAGGCATTCACGCCGTGCTTGCGAAGATAGTGCTTATCTAACAAAAATTGATCAATCGGTTCTATTTGTGAATTTAATTGGAATGTATGAAGGGCCATTTTGGCTACTTCTTCAAGTACCACTGCATTGTGGACAGCCTGATTGGCATCTTTCCCCCAACAAAATGGTGCATGATTTGAAACGAGTACACCTGGCATTGCTAACGGATCAATACCTCCAGTTTCAAATGTTTCAATAATGACATTGCCTGTTTCCAACTCATATGCCCTCGTTATTTCATCTTTTGTTAATGTGCGTGTGCAAGGTATTTCACCATAGTAATAATCTGCATGAGTTGTACCTAAAGCAGGAATGGAACGACCTGCCTGTGCCCAAGCAGTTGCCCAAGGTGAATGTGTATGTACAATTCCACCTACATGTTGAAAGGAGCGATAAAGTGAAAGATGTGTTGGCGTATCAGAAGAAGGACGCTTTGTTCCTTCGATGATGTTTCCTTCCAAATCTACTACCACCATATCCTCTAGTGTTAGTTCTTCATATGGAACACCGCTGGGTTTAATAACTACGAGTCCTTGGTCACGATCAATTCCACTAACATTTCCCCATGTAAACGTAACAAGTTCATGTTTTGGAAGCTGTAAATTAGCTTCCAAAACATCTTTTTTCAATTTTTCTAACATACTGTCTCCTCCGTTTTCTCTAAGGAGCTATCCCTCTTAATTTTTTTCAATGTCTTCATTACATTATTTTCGCCGCGTCCAAAGTAATCATATAAACGGGCATACTCATTGAAAAGCTGATTATATACGTCTGCATTAGATTTAATAGGTTGATAGATATAATCTTTTACTCGGCCCATATCCTTTGCAGCATCCGTAATACTATCGTAGCCACCGCGGTCTTTTCCTGCTGCAACTGCACCGAACATGGCAGAGCCTAGTGCAGGTGTTTGAGATGAAGCAGAAATTTTAATATCCATATCTAATACATCTGAGTAAATTTGCATCATCATTGTATTTTTTTCAGCAATGCCTCCAGCTGCGAATACTTCGTTTACTGGCACTCCATTGTTTCTGAAAGTCTCTACAATCATCCTAGTGCCATAAGCTGTCGCTTCGATTAATGCCCGGTAGATTTCTTCTGGTTTCGTTAGTAATGTAGCGCCTAACAATACTCCAGTCAGGTCAGCGTCAACAAGAGTAGAACGATTGCCATTCCACCAATCTAATGCCAAAAGTCCACTTTCACCCACTTGTAGTTTGCTAGCTTTTTCGGTTAATAGCTGGTGAATATTAATTCCTCTAGCATTTGCTTCTTCTTGATAACTTGTAGGTACACAGTTTTCTGTAAACCATTCAAAGTGGTCGCCTACACAGGATTGTCCTGCTTCATATCCCATGTATCCAGGAATTACACCATCTTCAACGACACCACACATACCCGGTACTACTTTTTCTTCTTCCCCAAGCAGTATGTGACAGGTTGAGGTTCCCATAATCATTAACAATTTCCCGGGCTCGGTAATTCCTACTGCCGGAACCGCAACATGAGCGTCTACATTCGCTACAGCAACTGCGGTACCAGGTTTCAACCCTGTTAACTTTGCTGCTTTTTCAGTGATTTCTCCGGCTTTCGCACCAATCGGGAATATCTTTGTTGATAATTTTCCCTCTACTACATTCTCCAAACGTGGATCAAGCGCCTTAAAGAAATCCTGTGATGGATAACCATCTTGCTTATGCCAAATTGCTTTGTAACCAGCCGTACAGCTGTTACGGGTGATTTCTCCCGTTAATTGAGAAATAACCCAATCAGTTGCTTCAAGTATTTGATCTGCACCATCATAAATTTCTGGTGCTTCATTTAAAATTTGCCAAACTTTTGGAATCATCCATTCAGATGAAATTTTTCCGCCATAGCGGGCTAAGAACTTTTCCCCACGTGCTTCAGCAATTTCATTTAAACGATTTGCTTCGTCTTGTGCCGCATGGTGTTTCCATAGCTTTACATAACTGTGAGGATTGCTGCTTAGTTCTGGTTGAAAACATAAAGGTGTTCCATTTTTATCAATCGGCAGGACCGTACAAGCAGTAAAATCTATTCCTAATCCAATCACATCTTCTGCTGAAACTTGTGCTTTTGTTAATACTTCTGGAATTGTAATTTCTAAGACTTCCAGGTAATCAGCTGGATGCTGCAAAGCCCAATCGTGTTCCAACTTTGTTTTTCCATCAGGTAAAAACTCATCCATTACCCCATGTGTATATTCCTTAACAGCTGTAGCAACCTCTCTCCCTGTTCCTACTTCAACAAGTACCGCTCTTCCTGATTGTGTTCCATAATCTACACCAATCGAATATTTGGTCATTACTTATCACCCTGCCTTTTATGTAAGAATACGTTTACAAAAATATGATTTTTTTTAAGTTTCATAAAATGTTCATCCTATTACTTCTCGTTAATTAAACGCTTCCATAATTCCACTACCATGTCATCCGTACAAGAATGAAAGTATAAAGTCTAATTCTTTTCTTTCCACCTTACAAGTATACAGTTAATGTAAAATCACCTTTCAACTTGTACGTATAACCTTTAAGTTGATTGTACCACCTATCTCTATTTTTTCAATGGTATTTTGATAATTTATTAAAAAAGTTTTGAACCCCCATAATCATCCTCTTTTAAAATAGGTCTGTTGATTTGCGCTCCATTAAGGAAAGCTTCTTTGAATAATCACCGCAG
>NZ_NPDD01000068.1 GCF_002272245.1 Bacillus sp. 7884-1
TTTTCGAGGAGTCTCGCGCCTTCCGCCCAAATCAACAGAGTGCCAATATCACATTGGGCTTTAATGCACAGCTATAAAAAAAAAAGTTAGGTACAACTCACTGGTTGTGCCTAACTTCATTTATTAAATGATTTACTTTTCCAGCTGTTTTTTGCCCCAGAGGACGGTTCCATCTTGATCCATACCAGTAAAAACTAACGTCCCATTCCAATTCTCCCAATCCCAAGCTGGAATCACCTTCAGGTTATATGTTGAATTTGAATAACTGTCAGGTGCAGCATCCGGATTGTAAATGGAAAGCTTTAATAGATTCTCACCCGTTAATTTCCAGCTGCTCTTTTCGTCATCCATAATCCTTCCATTTTTCAGCAATTGAATTTGCTTTGAGGCTTGTAAACTATCATCATATCGCGGAAGTAAAATATGTTCCCAATTCCCAATGATATTTTCTTCACTAACTTTCTGTTCGGTTTCACCTGCAAACCTTTCAGGGGATACTACTGGCCATCCATCTTCTGTCCAAACTATCTTTCGAACATGTAAATGTGACCAATAGATATCTTCAACCGCTCTAGCATTATGAATGAGGAAATATTCCCCATCTGCTTCAAGTAACCCATTATGACCGGTCCCTTGCCAGCCATTATCGTTATCAAAGGCATAAGAACCTACTAATTTAGTTCCGGTATTGAATGACTCATCTGTACTGTCCACCATATCTTTTTCGTTATAGTCAAAATATGGACCTGTGATGCTTTTAGATCTAGCAGTTCTGACATTGTACGTATCTTCTAACCATTCGTAAGAAACAGTTAAATAATAGTAATCTGTATCAGGGTTATACATTATCTCTGGGCCTTCGATTCCAAAGCTCATATTTTTTCTTTGAGCAATAAGTGTCCCTTCATCCGCTGGATTTTCTAATTTCCCGGTATTCTTATCGATCTTCGAAATGAAGATTCCGCCGAAATACGACCCATAAACCATCCATGGCTGCCCCTGCTTATCGAAAATAATATCAGGGTCAATAGCATTAACTGTATAATTATCACCCTCCTGACTTTTGAAAACTACTCCTTTATCCTCCCACGGCCCCTCTATCGAAGCACTCGTCGCCATCCCGATATAAGAGTTTCTTTTACCAACCTCGGAAACTGAATAATATAAATAAAACTTATTGTTCATTTCAATTACGGCAGGTGCCCAGAAGGTATTTCCTTTCGTCCATTCCAACCCTTCAGTTGAAACATGATCAAAAACTCTCCCAACAAACTCCCAATGTATTAGGTCCTTTGTTTTTCTAATCTGAATCCCTGGAGTAGGAGGAGCTCCCACCATATAGTCCGTAGAGAAAACATAGTACCAATCAGCCGTTTTAATAATTGCACCATCATGAGTAAAATTTGTCGTCCATTCCTTTTCCTTGTAAAGAATATCAGTGTTTACATTTTGAATTGGCTCCCGTGCCGGTGGAGAAGGAAATTTAATTCCTGAAAAATCATTAAATTTCGGCTGCATTAATTTAAACCCCACCAGTACAGCCGAAATCAAAATGATAAATACACCTAAGCTGAAGAGTATTAATTTTGTTTTCCGTTTCATGCCTATTGCTCCCAACTATTAAAATTTTGGCAATGTTAAAGCTTATTATTGATTTTGGCACTCTGTTGATTTTTG
>NZ_NPDD01000069.1 GCF_002272245.1 Bacillus sp. 7884-1
AAACCAATGTCCTGCAGGAGGACGGGACAGGGGAGACCCCGCTTATCTCTTAGCGCCGAGGAGGCTTCCCGAAGCGCCTGGAGCAAAATCAACAGCCAAGTTTAACAGAGCCAAAATTATAAAAGGCACTTATCAGAAATAAAATTGATAAGTGCCTTTCTACATATTCTATTAACTTTATTAACTACGAATCAAAATTGCACCTGCATATGATTTAGTTGTCTTAACCTTTTACACCTGAAATAGCAATTGATTCGATGATTTGCTTTTGGAAGACAATAAACACAATCAACATTGGCAATAACGCAATGACAGAAGCCGCCATAATTAACGGGTAATCACTTTGGATTGCATATGACGCGTTAAAGTTTGCAATAACTAGCTGCAGTGTTTGTTTTTCTGGAGAATTCAAGTACAGGATTGGACCTAAGTAATCATTCCAAATTCCCATGAACCACAAGATTAACTGTGCAGCAACAGCAGGCTTAATCAACGGAAAGATAATTTTGTAAAAGATTTGAAAATAAGAGCACCCATCGATCTTTGCCGCTTCTATAATAGATGTAGGAATACTTGATAAATACTGACGTAAGAAGAAAATCATGAATATGTTACCAAACAATCCCGGAATGATTAATGGTAATAAACTATCAATCCATCCCACAGAAGAAAACATGATGAACTGTGGAATCATAATGACAGGATAGGGAATCATTACAGATGCAAATAATAGTAAAAATATTTTATTTTTTCCGCGGAACTGCAGCTTTGCAAAAGCAAAGGCAGCTAAGCTGGATGTAAATGTTCCAATAATGGTCACCGATATCGCAACGATTAAGCTATTACTAATACCAGATAACAACGGCCCCATAGACCAGATTTCAGCATACTTAGCAAAAGAGATCGTTTCAGGAATCCATACTGGAGGTAAGGCAAATACATCTTCTTTTGATTTAAGTGAAGTTGAAAACATCCATAACAGCGGTGCCACCATGAAGATAGCTCCTACACTTAGAAAGGCAAAAACAAAGATACTTGTAATTCTATTTTTTTTCTTTTCAGACATTGGTTCTGCTTTAACTTTCTTTTTATCTGCAATTGCAACTTCCATTATTAAATGCCCCTTTCTATTACTCTGTTAATCATCTGTTATTAATCCAATTCAAAGGATGATTTTTCATTTATCTTAAATTGGATTAGGGTAATAATAAAGATGAAAAGTCCCAGTATTAAGGCCATTGCAGACGCATAACCTAATTGGAAGTTACCAAATGCTTTTTGCCAAACATAAAATACAACGGATGCTGAACTATATTCAGGACCGCCTGTTGGTGTCATAACGTTAATCTCAGTAAAGATTTGGGCGCCGCCAATAATATTCGTGACAATAATAAAGAATGTTACTGGTTTCACCATTGGCAGTGTAATATGCCAAAACGCTTGAAATGCATTAGCACCGTCTAGTTTCGCTGCCTCATAAAATGATTTTGGTACGCTTTGCAGTGCTGCTAAGTATAGAAGCATCGTATAGCCTAGACCCTTCCAAACTGCCATGATAATTAATGCTGGTTTAACGGTAGAAGTATTTTGCAGCCAGTTTGGACCTTCAATTCCAAATAGAGCAAGGAACTGGTTTACTAACCCGTAATCCCCATTATAAGCCCACTGCCATAAAATAGAGATCGCAGCGATAGAAGATACAACTGGAATATAGTATAGCACCCTAAATGTATTCGTTCCTGGAATTCCTCGGTTTAATGCAAGAGCAAGCAATAATGCCAGCACAATACCAATCGGAATTCCCAGCATCATATAAATAGTGTTAAACATAGACTTATAGAAATACTCATCTTGGAATACATTAATAAAGTTTTCTAGTCCAATAAAGTTCATTTGTCCTAGACCGTCCCAGTCAGTAAAAGCACCATAGATAGAATAAATGAGGGGAGCCATAGCAAATATGAGGAATCCTATGACAGGTGCTGCAATGAAAAAATAGGCGTTTCTTTGTTCTGTCCGATACAGTTTGGACGTAGCTTTCATCTTACCTCACCCTTTCAAAACATGAATGAACATTTCCCTATTTCTAAATTTCTTTTTATAAAAAATTTAGATAAAAGGAATAAATGGTGCTAGCAGATTTCTTAAAACTAGCACCATTTACACTATGTCAGAGCATCAATTTATTTTATTACTTAGAAGATTTCTTTTCTTGCTCGATTGCAGCATCTAATAATTTTTGCATCTTAGGTTGAGCTTCTTTCACGTATTCTTCAGCTGTCATCTTTCCATCAAGAACTGGCTGGATATTCTTAAAGAATTCATCATACCATTCAGCTGTGTAAGTCTTTTCAGCAGGGAATCCACGTCCATAATCATTGATAATATCTAAGAACTCTTGCTTATTTGCAGGTTTAATAGATGTATCAGCAGCCCATTCTTCTGCAACTGTTACGCTGTTTGGCAATTGAACTTGAGCGTCTACTAATGCTTGTTGTCCTTCTTGGTCAGCAGATAGGTACATTGCTAACTCAGCAGCTGCTTCTGCATTTTTCGTTGTAGCTCCTACACCGATACCTAATGATCCAACCCAAGCAGCAGGTTTACCTGTTTTACCAGCAGGCCATGGAATTAAATCATATTCAAACTTTAATTGTTCTGCATATGTTGCCATATCCCAAGGTCCAACAGGGAAAAATGCTAATTCGCCTTTCATCCATCTTTGGTACGTATCTAGTGTTTGTGCTTCTGCAATAGAAGGAGTGATTTCGTATTTATTTTGTTGATCTGCAAACCATTGTACCGCTTCAGCAAATTCAGGAGTATCAATCGTTACTTTTGTGCCAGTTTCATCAATCCAGTCTGCACCATTACTCCAAGCAATTGGCTGTAATGCCCATTGAATGTTAAATCCAGCACCAAATTGATCATTTTTTCCATCGCCGTTTTTATCTTTTGTTAATTTTTGTGCTACTTCAATGAATTGCTCCAATGAATAAGGCTTATCTTTGTCAGGAAGTGGAATTCCTGCTTCTTCAAACATTGTTTTGTTGTAACCTAATGCAAATGGACCTAAGTCTTTTGGCAATCCGTAAATTGCACCTTCACCAAGTGTTTCGCCATCAAAGCGATATTTTGCGATACCTTTTTCCCAAATATCGTCGATTTTAACATCTTCTGACCCTTCAACGAATTCAGTAATATCTTTTAATACACCAGAGTTAACATATGCTTTAACTTGAGCTGGGTTATAGAAGAAAACATCTGGAATCTTCTTACCAGCAATCGCTGCTTTTAACTTCGTATCATATTGATCTGGAGCAACTTGAACCAATGTAACTTTAACATCTGGATGTGACTTTTCAAATCTTTTTACAGTAGCTGTATAAGCTTCAAGTTCTTTAGGCTGACCTCTAAACATAAATGTAATGGCTGTTTTTCCGTCCTTAGTCTTACCTGAGGTGCTTTCCTTGCTAGCACAACCACTAAGAATAGTACTGATAATCAATAATACAAGCAGCGTCATAACTCCGAATTTTTTAGATATTTTAAACAATTGAATCCCTCCACAAACTATTTTATAATTTCTTAAGAATAAAACAATTTCGTGAAAACCTTTGAAAGCGTAACCACTTTTTTAAAAAAAATGAAAGTATAAGTTACCGGATTTTATATGTACGTACATGTTGAATGATTACATTTAAGACCCCCTAGACTCTATTTTTCATAAACGCCATAATAGAAATACCTTCTATTTTTCAAAAGTTGTACTTCTATGAAACTTTGAAAGCGTATTCTCTATACTTCAAATAATAATATGCCTGTTCGTACATGTCAATCGCTTTTATTAAAAATTTTTATTTATGTCCGTACGTGTTTAACAATAACTTTATCCGTGTATAATTTAACCATAGCAAATAATTATTCTATTTGATAATATAAGACTATACATTATTCGTTGTACGTATAACTTAACAATTTAGTATACAAGTTGAAAGTGGTGAAACCGTGGCACAAAAAACCAAGTATAATATGGTAAAAGAGAAAATAACAGAATGGATCACTAGTGGAATCGTCAAACCAGGTGAAAAAATCTATTCCGAAAATGAACTTGTTAAAATGTTTGGTGTCTCTAGACACACCGTTCGCCAGGCTGTTGGAGATTTAGTTCACGAAGGATGGCTCTATCGTGAACAAGGAGCAGGGACGTTCTGTTCATTAAAAAAAGAACCCGTCGAGCCTCAGGTTCAAATCTCAAATGGAAATGGGAAAAATATTGGTGTAATAACAACCTATATTTCAGATTATATCTTCCCTTCTATTATTAAAGGTATTGAGTCCTATTTAACAACCCAGGGATATTCCTTAACATTTGCATGTACAGACAATGATGTAGAAAAAGAGAAACAATGCCTGCAAACAATGTTGAGCAGAAATATTAATGGGCTAATTGTTGAACCAACAAAAAGCAGCAATTATAATCCTAATATTAGTTACTATTTAGAACTAGAACAAAACAATACCCCTTATCTAATGATTAACCAATACTATTCACAGCTGATGCCGCCTCATATTATTATGAATGATGAGCATGGCGGCTTTATTGCTACGGAACATTTAATTAAATTAGGCCACCAAAAGATAATAGGGATTTTCAAAACGGATGACCTTCAAGGGGTTAACCGGATGCAAGGCTTTATCCGGGCTTTTAGAGAGCACGGAATAACGTTCTTTCCAGATATGGTTATTACCTATACAACAGAAGATCAGCATAGCAAAATAGTAGAACAATTAAAGCATTTTTATACTAATGAAAAAATGCCTACAGCCATTGTGTGCTATAATGACCAATCAGCATTAAGTGTTATTGAAATGTTAAGAGGCCTTGATTTGAGCGTCCCAGAGGATGTTTCCATTGTTGGGTATGATGACTCCTTCTTAGCAGAGGCAACCGAGGTAAAATTAACATCTGTTTCCCACCCGAAAATGGAGATGGGTATTGAAGCTGCGAAGTGGATTGTTTCAGCAGTCGAAGGGCACAGCAGCAGTAATCCACAGTCTATCATATACGAACCAGAGTTGATTATACGAAATTCTACTGCAGAAGTGAAAAAGCCGAACTTAGTTAGTTAATACCCCTTCAATTAGTTTACTTTCTAAACAAAATTAAACACCCTATTAGGTAACGGGGTGTTTAATTTACATCTTTGATGAGGAAACATGGTGAGAATATGAAACAGTTATTCAAAGTACTTGAGTTTGTAACCGCTTTTTTTCAATTAAATATCCTCTGGTTGTTATTTTGTCTGCCGGTCATTACGATTTTCCCTGCTTCCGTTGCTATGTTCTGTGTCATTCGCCAATGGATTTTGCATAAAGACTACAGTGTCTTTCGTTCCTTTTTTCAATATTTCAAAGAGAACTTTAAACAAAGTTTTATCTTAGGGATAATCTGGATTGTTTTTGCCGGAGTGTTTTATCTTGATTTTATGTTAATTAAAAATCTCGGTACTTTCCAGTATATTCTCTTACCGGTTTTGTCTTTAATCGGTATCGTCATTCTATTCATTACTATTTTTATTTTTTCAACCATAGCCAATTATAATGTCAATTGGCTGACTGCTATAAAGAACTCTCTGTTCTTTTCAGTCAGATATTTCTTTGTAACTCTGTCTGTAATTGTTTTATTTGTTTTGATGGTATTGATTCTATATACTTGGTCCGTTACTTTTCTATTTATTTTCTGTGTTTTTGCCTATTGCAATTACTATTTGTGTCATCTTGTCTTTAATAAAATTCAACCAGCCCAGTCTCCAAATTGATTCAACATTTTTATACTTAAAAGAAAAAATGCCCATTTTATGGGCATTTTTTGTGTTCATATTTCATTAAATCCTTATTGCAACGTTCATGCAAGATTTGGTATGTAGGTAAATATCGAAGGAGGACATAATTATGTGTTAGAAGGATCTTTTAGGAAGTCCTTAATTTCATTGATAGTAATTCCTAAATTTTGAGCTTCTAAAATGAGGTCTAGCCATTCCTTATCTAATTCTTTTTGATTTAATAGAGGTGTTAACATAGTACTAGGTGTCCCCCTAAAATATTAGTTTTTAAGTAGCTCAGCTTCATTGTTTAGCACTTTAGACCCGTAGCTTTGCATCCCATTTCGAGAGGTTTGCCTTTATCTGTATAACGTTATAAAGTTCATAAGAAAATAGTACCACATTTATTCTATATATCGAACATAAAAGATTCTAAAAATTACGACATTTTTTTATGCTTTTTTAATAAAACTGTTACCAATTTGAACAAAGGAATACACAAGTGTAAAATAAAATGATGATATTTCATTGAAGGAGTTTAAATGATGACTGAAAAAAAACATTTCACGGGTTATATTGGAACCTACACAAAAGGCGAAAGCGAGGGAATCTATTCCTTCACACTAGACACGGATGAAAGGAAGATCGTTGACGTTAAAGTTGCAGCTAGGTTAGATAACCCAACCTACCTAACAATTAGTTCCAATAATCGTTACCTTTACTCAGTTGTAAAAGAAGGAGGACAAGGAGGATTAGCCGCTTTTTCTATTAATGAAAATGGTGAGTTAACAGCAATAAACAGCCAATTCTCTGAAGGATCACCACCTTGTCATGTAAGTGTAGACACTAAAAACAACTATGTTTTTAGCGCTAATTATCATAAAGGAACGGTAGAATCCTCTTTGCTTAATCAGGAAGACGGCTCCGTACAACCTGCTGTGTCGATCCTTAAACATGAGGGTTCAGGACCGGATCCACGACAGGAAAAAGCTCATACCCATTATGCAGGATTAACACCTGATGAAAAATATTTAGCAGCTGTTGAACTGGGTATTGATGCCCTGATTACTTATAAAGTAAAAGACGATGGCACACTTGAAAAAGTAAACCTTCTTCCTTTAAAAGCTGGCAGTGGTCCGAGGCACCTTGCTTTTCATCCCAATGGCAAATATGCTTATATTATGACTGAGTTCAGTTCTGAGGTAATTACGTTAAACTATCATCCGGAAAACGGTCATTTTACTGAAATACAATATATTTCTACTCTGCCGGAGGATTTTACAGAAAATAACCAAGGAAGTGCCATTCATATTTCAGCGGACGGTCGTTTTGTTTATGCTGGCAACCGTGGTCATAACAGTATTGCTCTATTTCAAATCAATCAAGATTCCGGTGAACTAAGCTTTGTGGAGCACACTTCAACAGAGGGGGATTGGCCAAGGGATTTTGAGATTGATCCTTCTGAAAAATTCATTGTTGCTTCTAATCAAGAATCCAGCAATATAGTTTTATATTCAAGAGATGAAAGCACCGGGAGATTAACTCTGTTAGAATCTGATATAAAGGTACCACACCCGGTTTGTGTTAAGTTTTTTGGAAATTAGACTTAACTAATAAAGGATGTGTCTTCGATGAATTTCTTTAATAGTCAGGAATCCTTAACGACAATAGAGTGGGTTCTACGTGCTATTGTTGCCTATTTCTTTTTGATAATTGTAGCAAAAGCAATGGGGCAGCGTTCCATTGCTCAGCTCAGATTGATTGATTTCGCTATTGCTTTGATAATTGGGAACATCCTTGCCCACCCATTGTCAGATGAACACCTTGGACTTAAGGGTTCTATTACAACCACAGTGGTACTGGTGCTATTGTATATTGGCAGTGTCTATACTATATTAAAATTCCCACGAATAAGAAACCTAATTACTCCTCCACCTATTACACTTGTTAAAGACGGAGAGATTATTTCTAAAGGTTTGAAAAAAGCAAGAATATCAATCGATATTTTATTAGAAGAATTACGGGAAGAGAAAGTAGAAGATGTTAAAAAAGTTGCACTGGCATTATGGGAAGCCGATGGGAAGGTTTCTGTTTTTTTGGATCCAAAATACGAAGCACTCACCCCATCAACCTATAACTTTGTTACCGAACCCTTTGACCTCCCTAAGACCATAATTAAAGAAGGCAAAATTGAACTACATGAGCTCCGACAACTGAATAAGGATGAAGGGTGGCTCATAAACACACTAAGGAGTCAGTATCAGACTGAAGTAGGTAATGTATTATTTGCAACAATCGACCGTAAAAATAACCTTTCCCTTTTTTTATACCACTAATGGTGAAGAGGGTGTCTCTTTTAGAGACACCCCCTTTGTTTATCCAATTACCCTTGTATCGTTTTTGCCTTAGGAACAGTTCGTTTATTCTTTTTGTTATTATTAATACCTATAGATATTTTCCCAATAAAATAGTGTCCATATGGAATTTTATTGAGGACAAATGTGGAGGCAATTGACAATAAAAGACCTACAAAGAAGTATAATACTGTAAGCAAAGCTGGATTTATTTCAATAGGTAATCGAGTAAAAGCCAGATACATAACAGCTAAAAAGACTGAATGCATTAAATAGATTCCAAATGAATACTGGCTGATCCATACGACAACTCTAGGTACTTTGTGTAATTTTGTTGCAATATAATAAATCAAGAAAATCATACTTGTAGTAAATAAAACCATATCTACTCTTTTGGATGAGATAACAGGAATTATTTTTGAGTCATATAAAAATAAAACAACCGCCCCAGCTAGGAAAGGACTTACTATTACCCATCTTGAATATTTATTAATATATTTGATGAATACTGAAAAGTTCCTGCCACAGTAAAAAGCGAGAGTAAAATAGAAAAGCCAGCCAAGAAAAGGTACCCAATAAAACTTCTCCCAAATGTAAAGCCCGATTTCTGATTGAGGCGGTTTGACAAAATTAAAGAATCCTAAATAGGCTAAATGAATTAGCAGGGCACTACCCATAACTATAAATGGGTTCCACTTTTTCAAATATTTATGGAAGAAATAATGTAGTAAATAAAATTGAAAGATCACTAGAATAAAATAACCATGGTAATCCCCCAATAATATATGTTTCCATAGAAAACCTCCAAAAGAGCCTAGGAAATCGTTTCCGGAACTTAATGATTGCTCGAACCCCTTCATCAGAGCATAAAATGTACCAAATAAAATATAAGGTACCATAATAAACTTTAGTCTTTTAGACCAAAAATTGGCTGGCAGTTCTTGAGGATAAGAACGTGCCAAGATAAATTCAGAGATAAAAACAAAAGTAGGTGTCCCGAAAGTTAATAAAACTTGCATCAGGTTAACAATATTGTTGTCATGAGCATAAGCTCTTGCAAGTGAATGAAGAAGTAATATACTTAAACAAGAAATAGTTCTCATTAGAAAAATTTCATTTACCAATTTTTTCTCCAAAACTGATTCCTCCTTCTATTAAAAAATAATATTTCTGCTATTCATAAAAGAACATTTCAAAATATCTATATAATGTTCTTTTTGCTTCATTTCCATGAACACCAAAGGTATTTCCAATTATTTTTACATATTCACTAATGGTAATACCAAAACTGCGTTTATTCATCCACCATACCTTAGGATTATACGAAGTATCACTTGCTACATAAATAAGCTCATGATCGCTGCCCTTATAGACTCTCTGAAAATTATATTTCACCCTCCTCATATGGAAATCAGAAGAGACTAGGATGGCTGTATGAAATTTATTCTTATTCATGAGTTTCTTTACGTAGACGGCGCTATCATATGTGCTATCTGCCTTTTCCTCCAATATTATGGAACTAGGTGGCAGAAGTCTAACAGCATTTTCCCATAAACCGTCAGCCAATCCATTAGATACAATCAGTTTACTTGCATACCCCGACTCAAAAAGTTCAATTGCTTTTTCCAGTCGCCCATCTCCTCCACTTAATACAACAATCGTGTCCACTTTTTTCGGTTCTTCATTAAGCACTAAAAATCGCCCTGCAAACAATAGAAAAAGTAGAAAAAAAAGCAGAACTGAAAAAAACATATTTCGAAACTTTTTAGTAGTAGACAGGGTTCCTTTATTTCTTTTCTGTGAAGACATTATCTTTGGAGGTACCATTTTATCACCTATAATAATCTATTTAACTATGGTTCGTCTTTAAACGGTTGCTTGTTCAATAATGCTATAAATATCTCTGTAGGAATGTCTTCTATCAAATTTTTCTTCTGCCAATCTCCTGGCATTTCCTCCAAATGCTGCTCGTAAACCCTTATTATTATAAAGTTGTTCAATTAGGGCAGCTAATTTTACCGAATCTCCAGGATTGTAGTTATATCCAATACTTTCCGTCGTGACCATGTCCATAAATTCCTTATTAAGACTGCTATTTAGTACTGGTAATCCTGCTGATAAAAAATCTCCAATCTTGTTTGTAATACTTTGTTGAGCACCTTTACTGATTGCATTTGCTGCTATATCCGAACATACTAGAAAAGGAATCATTTCCTCATATTTAAAATGACCCATAAAATCCACAGGAGCATCCAGCTGATTGGCCAACTTCTCAAACTTTGGCTGTAAAGGTCCGGAACCAAATACTTTAAAAACGATATTATTGATTCCTTTATTTTTGAGAATCGAAACTGCACGAATTACTGTTTCAAGATCATAACTATAGCTAATGGTACCGATATAGGTTATCCAAAATTCATTAGGATCTTTCTTTACATGTTTATCTTTATAACTATCAAAAACACCTAAGTCTGTTCCGATAAAAATGGGTAAGTAACTTTTGGCATTTACATGGACTTTATTTACTCGTTGAACATAACTTTTTGAAACACCCACAACGTAATCTGCTAAACTATAAATTTTATTGGCATAGACTGTAAGTGGATATAATAAGAAATCAACCAATATCTCTGGAAGGGGGATAGCATTTTTGATTGCTTCTGGCCATACGTCCTGAATATCCATAACAAATGGAATTTTATATTGTTTGGCATGTCTTCCAGCAATAAAAGCAGCATCCATCATAGGATAGGCACAATAAATCACATCGGGTTTTTGTTTACTATTTTTTAAATATAGTGCCAGTTGTTTCGAAAAGTGTCTATGACTTTGAATTCGATCAATACCAATATTCTTTTTGTATCCTAGTTCTTCTATCATGACGATTTTATACTTTAGGCTCCTACCGATTTTTTCAATTTTAGCGATGTCTCTAAAGTTTTTATCACTGTGCTTAAAATTACTTGTAAGTAATGTAACCTTATGACCTTTGCCGCTTAATTTTTCTGCAATATAAGTAAATCTATTAAATCCTTTTTCCCCGGGAAGTATTGTAAAGGGAGCGACTAAAAGAATCTCTCTTTTATTTAAAAACATCCTTACACTCTCCATCCGACATTGAGTTAGCCTGACTGCTAAACAACTACTTTTATATTTTCTGTTGATTGATTGGTCATATACAACAGGATTCCTTTTAGTGTTTCTCTATCGAGATAGCTATAAGTCTCAAGTAAATCTGTAATTTTCGTACTTTCCAAATTCACAGGTTTACCTACGAAAATCTTTGGATGCACCTGATAATCCTTTGCTTCATTTTGGTTTAGAATTTCTTCAAACAATTTCTCACCTGGTCTTATTCCTGAGTAAGTAATTTCTATCTCATCCTCTGAATAGCCGGATAAGCGAATCAAATTTTTAGCTAAATCAACTATTTTTACTGGTTCTCCCATATCAAGAACAAAAATCTCCCCGCCTTCTGCACGCGCTCCAGCTTGTAAAACAAGTCTAGAGGCTTCGGGGATGGTCATAAAATATCTTGTCATATCAGGGTGTGTTACCGTAATAGGACCACCTTTCGAGATTTGATTCTTGAACAGCGGAATAACACTCCCTCTGCTTCCTAATACATTCCCAAACCGGACTGCTACGAACCTTGTATTGCTTTTTTGATTTAACTCCTGAACTATCATCTCTGCAATTCTCTTCGTAGCTCCCATTACACTTGTTGGGTTTACAGCCTTGTCAGTCGAGATCATGACAAATGTTTCAACATAATTTTCCCCTGCTGCCTCTGCTACATTTTTTGTACCTATGACATTATTCTTTATTGCTTCTTCTGGATTTCTTTCCATTAACGGAACATGCTTATGAGCAGCTGCATGAAATACTACTCTTGGTCTATATTCATTCATAATAGAGAATATTTTATCCCTGTCCGTAATATCAGCAATTTCAGTTACAATTTCAATGTTGTTACATAACGAAGATTTCAATTCCATTTCAATCGTATAAATACTATTCTCCCCGTGACCAAGCAGAATAAGTTTAGATGGTTTAAATTGAGAGACTTGCCTGCAAATTTCGGAGCCAATCGATCCACCGGCACCGGTTACAAGGACCACACTATTAGTAATGAATTTCGAAATCGAGTTTGTATCTAATTCAACAGGCATCCTGCCCAAAAGATCTCCCGGTTCTACATTACGAATCTCACTAACTGAGACCTTACCAGTTACCAAATCTTCAAACATTGGCATCATTTGCGTATTAACCATTGTTTTGGAACACTCCTCATAAATATTGTGCAATTCTCTTTTATTTAGGGACGGGATAGCAATAATAATATTTTCTATCTTTAGATCTTTGACCGCATCTTTAAGCATATTCAAGCCGCCAAGTACTGGTAAACCTAAAATTTCAAGGTGTTGCTTTTGTTTATCGTCATCAATAAATGCGAGAGGAATAAGTTCACCATTGCTATGTTTTAATTGTCTTGCAACCAAAATGCCAGCAGACCCAGCACCGATAATAAGCGTTCGTTTTTTAACTTTAGTTTTTTCTGAAAAATGTTTATCTTTATAAATACGCCAAGAAAAACGTGATCCGCCAATTAAAAACATATGCATCATCCATGTTGTTGTTAAAATCCGAAAATATACATGCTGTCCAATAATAAGTTGAATAATCGCTGCAGTGATTATTGAAAAGGTTACTGCCTTTAGAACCGTTACCATCTCACTTACACTTGCATACTCCCACGCTCTTTGATACATCTTGTATTTATAAGCAAATATATGATGACTTAAAAGCAATGTTGTTGATATAAGTACCAACTGTTTTACTGCAGGCATAATAAAGCCTGGGAACAAGATAAAACAGCATATATATACCGATGTAAATACAATTAAAGAATCAATTACTATTAAAGAAAGAACCCGTTTTTGGTAACTCACTCTTGGCCCACTTCTTTCTAAATTTTTTTATTGTATTTAGATATGTCCTTTAGAATTGTTTCGTTCTTATTAAAGAACGCTTATGCAAAATAATATCACCGTGGATTATAAATTCACGATTCTGATCCAATAATTTGAATCCTAACCAGACCCCTATGTTGCAATAAAATATCGGCTCTTTCTGCGACTTACAAAAGATAGGATAGTTTGTATAACCCGTGTTTGTTCCTCTTCGGTCATGTTCGTCCCTGAAGGTAAGCATAGCCCTCTTTCAAATAAATAATTACCAACGCATATTTGGTTAGAATGTGGGTAGTACCTGTATTCATTTAGTAATGGTTGTAAATGCATTGGTTTCCATACTAATCTCGCTTCAATGTTTTCTTTTTCCAGTTCCTGTATTAGCTCAAGTGGTGTAAATGATGGTCGATTCGAATCAATAAATAGTGTAGTTAACCATCGGTTATGACGTGTCCCTTGGTATTCCGGCATAAAAACAAACTCTTTAACATCACATAACTCACGTACATATCGCTGAAAAATAGCCTGTTTTTGTTTTACTCTTTCTTCAATTACAGCTAGTTGAGCAACGCCAATTCCAGCAAGGATATTGCTCATCCGATAATTGTAGCCTAGCTCACTATGCTGATAAAACGGCTTATTGTCTCGTGCTTGGGTAGCGAGAAACTTTCCTTTTATTAGTGCTTCCTTATCATCCGAAATCAGCATTCCTCCACCCGAGGTAGAAATAATTTTATTACCATTAAATGAATACACACCAAATTTACCGATCGTACCACTTTTTCTCCCCTTATAAGTAGAACCAAGTGATTCAGCCGCATCTTCAATAACTGGAACCTGATAAAAATTGCAAATATCCATTATTTCGTCCATTTTGGCATTCTGTCCATAAAGATGAACTACAATTACTGCTTTGGGCAAGTTTCCCTCTTTTTCAGCGTCCATAAATGCTTTTTTCAAAGCTTTAGGGGACATATTCCATGTATCAAACTCTGAATCTATAAACACTGGTTCAGCTTGTTGATAAAGAATCGGACAAGCACTTGCCACAAATGTAAGAGAGGAGCAAAAAACTAAATCCCCAGCTTGCACATTAAGTAATCTCAATGCCAGATGGATTGCTGCTGTACCTGAACTAACTGCTAGAGCACCCATTGTTCCAGCATATTGGGATAGGTCCTCTTCAAATCTGTCAACATTAGGTCCTAAAGGAGCAATCCAATTTGTTTCAAAGGACTGATCGATGTATTTCTGCTCATTGCCAGTCATATGTGGAGACGAGAGATAAATTCTCTTATTATTACTATCCATGAACTCACATCCACTCCCTAAAGGCGTATTTATACTCAAATATAAAAGCTAAGGTTATCGTTTACTAAGATGAGTTTGTAAAGTAAAATCCGGATGTCTGTACAAAGGAAAATAATTTTCGGTAACTGGCAAGTCTTTAACTAACTGATGATAAATTTCCTCATTACGAATTCTTTTTCCAATGTAAAAAGGCAAATCTCCATATTTATTAAAACGCTTTTTAAAACGATATAATGTATCAGTATCTCCAGCGTATCCTCCGCCCAAATGTAAAAATTTCTTGCCTTTAGACTTTGCCCATTCCACAACATAATGAATTAAAGAATTATTAGGTGAGTAGTTCATATATTCCTCATCTGAACCTAATAAGTGATAATGAATGAAATCTCCATAGTGCATAAAAAAGCAAGACAAAATAACTTTATCGCCCATCAAAACTTCGATTAATTCCAAGTGATCCCGTAAAAGTTCAACACTGTTTTCAAAATAGGCTCTCTGAAAATAGTAATACTCATAAGCGTTTTTCTTATCCATAGTTTTATAATATAGATTCATAAAGTTATCAAGTTCGCTAGGAGACCGATGGACCATTGTAAAATATTCATTGGTTTGTGCCTTCCGTAGTCTATTTCTGTTTTTATTATCATAATTAGCCCAAATATCATGTAAATCCAGAGATAAATCAACGTAAATAGTATGACGGTTTAATGTTGATTCAATATCTTTATAATCCTTATCATTCCTAATCAATGGATGAAACCGTACAAACTCCGAAATAATATTGTTTTGAGAACAAAAAGAATGAAATGATTCCTCAAATTGTCTAAACAATTGTTTTTTATCGGATTCTTCCGTCATATTAGTAATTGGGCCTCCATAACCGTATGGAGTTGTAATATCATAGAGGTCTCCATATTTTCTCCTGATGCCTTCTGCATATGGAATGTCATTAAGACTCCTCAATAAAAACGGGTAATAGACAAAATCCTGACCATTCTCGTAGATAAAGAGCTGAGCCTTCCCCTCCCCATTTCTCTCGGAAATTTCAAAATATTCAGGCGTAAAATATATATCCTGACTTACTGTCCTTTCTAAGAATTCGTACCAGCTCTCTTTTTCACTTAAATCAAATATTTTATAAACCACTAAAGTCCCCCCAATAGTTCAATAAAGTAAATTCAAACCAGTTATCTATAATCAATCGAAATTGCAAATTCACATCTTAAATCTCTATTTTCATCCTGTTGCTTACACACGACAGGGTGAACGAAAATTCACTGGAGAATTCATCACTAGTTAATAGAAGCAACTTCCTTTTTGGATCAAACTGATAAAGAAAGTGGAGTAAATCATCATTATTTAAAGACTCAGGATTTGTTAGTCGATAGAATTGATTTCTAATTCTACCTATTTGATAAACTCCATTTTTTGTTGAACATGTAAACATGGAAAAATCGTATGACTTTTGTTCCACTTCCGCATTTGGATAATTCTCTATATAACATTCATAAGTAAGGTTATCACGGGTTAAAGCAAGCTGCTCCCCAACATACCAGTTAGTGGAATTTTGTTTTACAAAGCCGATTTTTTCATACCACCTCACTGCTTCTGCATTATTATCAAAAACATCTAAGGTTATGTTAGATTTCCCATATTCCACCACTAACTTATTACCGTGTTTTTCTAAAAGAGATTTTCCAATGCCTAATCCCTGATATTCAGGGAAAACATAAATATTATTTAAAAAAAGACTATTCTCAAAGATACGCCATTCTGTATAACCCGCTAAATGGTCACCAACAAAGGCCCCATAAAGTTTCACTCTTCGATTTTCCTCAGGAATTGTAAGCAAATTTTCCAGGTATGCCTCATATCTATTTGAACTAAAAATGGTGAGTGAAAAAGTATCCTTATCCATTCCGGACTCAATCAGCTTGGGTATAAGATGAGCGTCTTTACTTTTTAAAGGTTCAATACGTATTTTCATTAAATTTTATTCCACCTTTTGAATACTAGCTTTCATCATTCGTTCTACATCAAAATCTAACATTTGTTGGTCAGGCACATCAGCAATCCCTTCTCGTTTGAGTGTTTTACTGATTGTCTTGAAAATAATCCTTAAGTCTAATAGAAAAGACAGTTTTTCTACATATATAACATCCAATTTGAATCTGCTGCTCCAATCTAACTGATTCCTTCCCTCCACTTGTGCATACCCCGTAATTCCGGGTCTTACTAAATGTCTTTTTCTTTCTTCCGGAGTATAGTAAGGTAAATATCGAACTAGAAGAGGACGTGGTCCAACCAAACTCATGTCACCTTTTACGACATTTAGTAATTGTGGTAACTCATCCATACTCAGCCTTCTTAGCAAAAGCCCGATCTTTGTTAATCGAACAGAATCCGATAAATCCTTTCCAGCTTCATCCTTTTGATTTGTCATTGTTCTAAACTTATATAGAGTGAAAATTCGTTCATGATAGCCGACTCGTTCTTGTTTAAAAAGAATCGGAGAACCTATTTTCACTCTGACCAGAATTGCAACTCCCAGCATGATCGGGCAAAAGACACACAATAGGAGCAAACCTGTAACAATATCAAACAATCTTTTCATCTTTACCTCCTATTTTTTTTTAATATAACAGTGTGATCTGTTCCCAAAAACGAACAAAATGAGTAAAAAAATGCCTTATTTTGCAATTCCAATAGGTATTTCCGCAGGACGGATTTTTTTTGTAAACACTAACTTTCTTAAATATTTTGATATAGGCTTTTCAATAACTTTATAGATGATACATGACGAAATTATCGTTAAAATAATCACGATTGCCATCGAAAAAAAGTAGCCTAAAGGACCGATTAAATGAAGCCTTATCAATAAAAAGAGATAGAGGTGTAATAATGGTGTATGAGCAATGTAGATAGAATAAGAAGCATCCCCCAAGAATGAAAGTATTTTCGGGACTTTTCGCTCCTTCTTGTCTTTTTCTGAGATACCTAACATAAGTACCATGGAAAATAAGGAGAAGAACAAAGCTCCATGTAAATACGTAAAGTTGTATATATTATTTACCCAAACTGCTAAATATCCAAGTAGTCCAATTGAGATCAATAGGGTAGAATGTCTAAATGAATAATTAAGGGTCAAATATGCGACTAAACACCCAAATAAGATTTCCAAACTACTAAAGCTAAAAATAAACGACTCCTCTGGATATGGGATAATCTTTAACTCTAATAATATAGTTGCTACAATCCACATAAATATAATGGGCTTGAAAATTTTTGGCCGGAATAGAAAAGCACTAAATAATAGATAGAAAAACACTATATGACAAAGTGACCAAGCTGAATCAAGAATAGGTACAGAGGGCAGAATAATTAGGGACTTAATAATAATTTCCCAGGTATATCCCTCAAATTTGGAAGGAGAAATCAAGGGTAAAGCAATCAAAATTAAAGTAAATATCCAGTAAAGCGGGTAAATTCTAATTGCACGCTTTAAGATAAATTCAGTAGTCTTTCCTGGTACACCAGCATGTTTATAATAAAGGTAGTAAATCATAAATCCTGTTACGATAAAAAAGAAATCCACACCACCCGTTCTTTCCCACTGCCCCATATTAAACCAGTCGTATTGGAAGTTTGTATAAAATAAAGTGTTCACATGTCCTAAGAGGACAAATATAATGGCTATTGCCCTAGATATCTGTACATATGATAAAGTTCTTCTTCCACTTGCCATTGGTTATCCCTCTATTCCAAAAAATCTTCATTTCCATTAATCTATTATTTCTACGTTTTTGAGTGTTTCTTTAAAGCATGAAGTGAATAATTTGCTAAATACCATATTGAAGAAGGGATAGTAATTTTTTCTACCTTTCTATATGTGTTCCATGTTTTCTGAGCAGATTTCAGTTTGTTACTTGACAGTGATTTTTCACGCTTTCTGTATATTGCTAACTCCTCATTCATTCCATATGCTTGGATTCCTTTAGATAAGATTGAAAGCCATAATCCATAATCTTCGGAGCAGTCCCGATGTATTGGCATCTGTACCTTGCCTACTTTCCTTCTATCAAGCATGACAGTCAGTGTCCCAATTATTGTATTTTTTAGCAGGCTCTTATAATCAATCTTACCTGGTACATGAAATACAACATCTGTTCTTTCACCATCTTCTGTCATAATCCTGTATGCTGAATAGGAAAAAGCGAGATTCTTTTGGTCCATAAACATTAGCTGCCGCTCCAATTTTTGAGGGAGCCAAAGATCATCACTGTCTAGAAAGGCAAGATAGTTCCCAGATGCAGCAGTAATAGCTCTATTTCGTGCATTGGCAGGTCCGCTATTTTTTTTAAGCTCTATTAACTTAATTCTTGAATCCTTCTCCATTTCTTTCTTTACAATTTCAACCGTGTTATCTAACGAGGAATCATCTACAATAATCATTTCCCAGTTTGTAAAAGTTTGTTCTTTAACAGAAAAAATGGTTTCAGTAATAAATCTTGCAGCGTTATAGGTTGGAGTAATAACTGAAACAATCGGTTTAGTGGAATTTTCCATTTTTGTTCCCTGCCTTCTCCCTACGAATACAGAAATTTAGTTTATTACAAAATAACTAGTGATTAATCACCTTGTTTTGATCAATATTTTTTACTAATTGTTGTTTTCGAACATTTCCTTCTTTTAACCCTCGAGCTTGTTCACGTTGTAGAACAACTCTAATCGTTTGCAGCAGGATTTTAAAATCCAGCAAGGACGAAAAATTTAGAATGTATAATAGGTCAAACCGCAATTTTTCTTCTACAGGGGTGGTATAGTTAGCTAAGACTTGCCCCAATCCTGTTATTCCTGGCTTTACCGTTAATCGAAGAGAATATTCCGGCAGTTCTTGCTTAAATTGATTAATGAAAAATTCTCTTTCTGGTCTTGGTCCAACTATGCTCATTTCACCTTTTAGCACATTAAATAGTTGTGGTAGCTCATCTAAACGAACAGCCCGAATCACTCTTCCAATTACCGTAATTCTTGGATCCTTATCTGTCGCTAATACTGGTCCTGTTCTTTTTTCTGCATCATGAACCATACTTCTGAACTTATAAATCCAATATGGATTCCCATTCACTCCAATGCGTTCCTGTCTATAAAGAGCTGGTCCCTTCGAAGTAAGTGGTATTAATAAAAATAAAGCCATTAAAATAGGACTAGAGATTACTAATAAAATCAATGATACAATTACGTCAAACAGCCGTTTACTAATCTGTTGACTAACGCTTAAGCGCGGAGGCTTTATGGAAATGACCAGCATATCATCTATTTGTAGTGTATTAGCCCCTATAAGTGACAATTCAAATAATTGTGGTATCACCATTATTTCTTTTCCGTGCTTGATACATTGCCTCACAATTTCCTCTTTATCCGACCTGTTAATAGTAGGGCTAAGTAGGAAAAGGTCACCCCTTTCTACAAACTCATGGATGGAACCCTTTTTGGTTAAAGGAATATAACCCGATATTTCGAACCACCCTTTATTATGGTTTAAGAATTTACCAGCTAAATACAGTCCCATATTTGAATCTTCGCCGATTATATAGACTTTCTTTTTACAGTATAATTTCTTGTTAACCAACCAAAAACATAAACGGATACACATTAGCAGATTAGTTTGAATAAGAAATGCTGCAAAAATAAAGCTTAACTGAAAAGATAGAAAAGGGGTCCATATTGAGATTCCCAATTCGAAACCAGAAAAGACAACCATCGATAAAATAATGGAATAGACTAAATTTTGTTTACCTTTTCGGCGCCAATCCGTATATAGGTCATATAGATAAAATACAAAAAATGAGGAAGCCGAGAGTACAATCAATCTATCGTGATCCATCATTCCCCCTACAGTCGGGATTGAAAATAGATTCAAGACCCAATATGTCAGGATAAATCCTACATACACGAATGTGACATCGATAATTGCCATGAAGAGCTTTACAAATCGCCCCTTATAGTCTTCCTTCATGTCAAACCTCCTTTCTTTACACTCCATTTTTTCTTAATAAATAAAAGTCCGTTCTCAATAAAGAATAATAGAACGAAAAAAATTTTGTCTCCTCTTTCCTTCATATCTCAAAGAGTATCCAATGTTTTAGATACTTTCTCGAGCTGGCCGGATTTCACATTTTTTAGATTTGTTACTGGTTTATATTTATATAGCTTTCTGAAAAGGTGAAAAAAGCTGTAATCGAAACGTTTACCATCTATAAGGGTAACTCCTCCTACACTTGATAGTGTATGGACTCCATCTCGATACAGGCTATCGCTTTGAGGTTCGACAAAACAAACCGATTCCTCTTCAAATTGCGAAATGGTTAATATCTTAATTCTATTCAAAACAATTCTACCGCCATAAGTTCTTGAACAATCCTGAGCAGGGCGATAGAGCATCCCTTCATGAATGAATGGTGTTCCTGCCGGCCGAGAAGACCGTATATCAATTTTAACCGGGTTTAAACAATGGGGCTTCCATTCACCAAATAAGTCAGCAGCATAAAAAATATGCAGTTCATTATTATGACTTTGAATCGTTGAAAATGATTTTGTACAAAACAACCACCAATAATCTCCATATTTTACGATAGATGAATCAACAGCATTAAAATCCTTAATTAAAGTTTTCACCTTTTTCCATTCTTTACTTGATTTATTTAATTGATAAATGGACGCTTCCTTCGCCTCCGAAGTTTCTGGTACGCAATAGACTTCATTTTCATGTTCCAAAATAAATGGATATGACATATGACAGGGGAATTTCATCATTGCCTGATTAAATGTACCGATATCCCATTCCTCTTTTTTCTTTACATTTATGCCACTTATATAACCTTTTACAACTTTATAATCTAGTTCTTCCATTAAAATACGAAGACCGCCTTCCTCTTCATACGCAAATGGATCAGCAAAATATAAATCTTTCTTTTGAAATAACCAATTTATATTTACTTTTGAATCGTTTAGAACCTCATGTATAGGTTTAGGAATGATACCAATGTTCCAATATTCATATGAAAACAATTTTGTAAACAACTTTTGAAACTTATTTTTAAGCATCTTGCCAAAAAATCCCGCCATTTGCTTAGGAATAGGCTTCATAAAGTAAGGCGGTGGTGCAGCAATAGAACCTTTTTGCATATAAGTAGCATTATTATTCAATACATCTTGGCAGACTTTAGCTGGCCATTCTGAGATTACTGAAGTAATGTGCATTTTATTTTTCTTAAATGAATCTTTAATAATAGAAAAACAGCCTTTTTTTAGTAGATTATTTTGGTGTGATAATTGGTTCAATGAAGCAAAGGTAACGTGTTCATCATTATAAATTTCCCAAAAATAATGAGGAAGGTTTGAACTATGCTGAAAGGACCATACACCAAGTCGTGGAAATTTTGTTATTCCTCCCCCGATATTGCCTACACTAAGATTTAGCAAAAAATCTAGTTCATAGCCATTAACCTTATCCAGATCTTTCTCAGAAAAATGGTCTTCACCAATAGCAGTTCTCACAGAATCACATTCTAAAATTGCGACGTTTTTCATAAGGCTTGTAAGACTCGTTGTCCTTTTCGGATAGAAAGACCAAAAATCATTCTTTCCAACTATTTGCTTTCTTTGTTTGGAATCAATCAGAATTATCAAGTTTGCTTCAACAAGCTCCAATTCCAGCATTTTCCTAATACAATTTAATTGCCATTCTTCAACGTTAATGTTGTCACAAATAACGCCAAACCGAAGTCCTTTTATTCCCATTACTTAACACTCCCAGGGTTTTACATAATAAAGCTGTTCATTATGACATTGCAGCTAGTTAATATTATGTCGATACTATCAGCTACAATTTAAGTACTCTTTTAACGTATTACTCACCATTTGTTCTAACGAAAAATCCACTTGGACCTTTCTTCGGGCATTATCAATGAAATGTTTCTTAAGATCTTCGTTGGATTTAATATCCAAGATTTTATTACAGAAGTCCTCTACTGAATGATCATTAATGAGGACACCAGTCTTATTCCCGATAATGGCTTCCCCAATCCCCCCTCTATTAATAGAGATGATTGGAGTCCCAACTGCCATACCTTCTAATATAACCATTGGGAATACTTCTCGGTGGGATGTCAGTAATAATAAGTCCATTTCTTTAATAAACTCCTGCGGATTGTGAACAACTCCTACCATCTTTATCTTGTCAAGTAGATTTTGTGATTGAATCATATTCTTAATTTTTTCTTTCTCTGGTCCATCACCTGCGATATAAAACATTAGATTTGGAATGTTGCGAAGCTGGTTTGCGATCTTGATAAAAAACTCATGATTCTTTTCTTCTGATAACCTTGCTAATATCCCAACTTTAAAAATATTTCCATTTTCTTTTTGATGAAAAGAGAACTGCTGTAAATCTACACCGTTATAAACAGTGGTTATTTTGTTAGGCTCTATTCCTGCATTGACAAGATTCCTCTTTTCAAAATCACTTACAGTAATGATTCTTTCGACATATTTATTTAATAAATGAGAGAAAATAACAGGGTTTTTTTCCTCCAAAACTGTAACATTATGCTTCGTGTAAACAATTTTGAATTTCCTTTTTGTGAACCTTTTTACAAATATACAGTAGAGAACCATCCTCAAACTATTCGCATGAACAAGGTCGATCTGTTTATCGTTAATCAACTTTCTAAGCTTTTTTACATTCTGGAGGTGTTTTGTTCTGCTCATCTCATTAAAGTTGTTTTGATGTTTGATTTTCTCGTACAATTCCCCAGGACCTGCAGCATAGTAAAAAGAAATGTTTGGGTGCTGTAATTGATTCTCCAATTTACAAAAATACATTTCTGCACCTCCGTGAATTAGCTTATCCGTTATGACTAGAATATTCATGTGTTGGATCACTTCCTTTATATTTAACATTCATTTTTAATATTTGCTTATCGGTAGTTAAGGTGGAAAACAAAGATGTCTTTTTATTTATTAACTCATGACTTTCTTTATGTAAATAAGTAGTTACAATCGCAATATACATGAAAAACATGTCGTTAATAATGACAGAAAGGAACCCCATTTGAAGAATCATTCCTATAAAAGCTAAAAATAAGTAGGGTTTATTTTTATGTATTTTGCTTTGGAATAGTTGGAATAATAATAAAAAGAGAAATAAACAAAAACATGTCATCCCCACTAAACCAGACTCTGATAAGATATCTAAAAATGTATTATGAACCTCCAAACTATCTCCATATTGGAATAAGTTGTATTCTGAATAGTTAAAAGCCCCAATTCCAATAATCATATGAGAAGAAAAGAAATCCAACGCTCTTCCCCACAATTCGAACCTCCCGCTTCCACCATCCTGGGAAAGATCTTCAATTCTTAACAGTAAGATTCCAAATATATCAAATTTCATATAAACTATTGCAACATACACGGTCACAAATAGTGAAAAAACAACACCAAGCACTAATTTAATCTGTTTAATTGGGTTCTTGATGATAATAAAAAGAAGGAATATGAGTGCCATGACTAAAATTCCGCCTCTTGAAAAGGTTAAAATGTTTGCAAATATGCATAGAATTAACCCAAGCTTATTTTTCAAGGACTTCACATTACAAAGATAATATGAAAAAAACAGGGTATTATAAAAAACAAAGAAATTAGGGTCTTGTAATAACCCGATTAATCGTGGGTAATCTCTATCTAACATGACTCCGAATTGATAAACCCTATCTCCCTCAAACACAAAACCAAGACTTTTCAATCCAACTAAATATAGTGTTAGACTTGCCACATTAAAGAATATTCCTGCATCTGAAAGGGCTCTTTCAATCACCGAATCTTTGGCATTTCCAATAACTGATTTCATAATAAAATAGCAAAAGATATAAAGGATAATTCCACAGATGATTCTAATACTTGATGCTGGATATAATGCAAAGGCCCCACTAAAGCTATACACCAAGTAAAATAACAACATCGCAACTTCAAACAGGTGAAGCCTTTGGAAGTAAAATAATCCAATATTTATAATCAAAAACAAGATTAAGAAAATCATATACGGCTTTATAGCAAACCCTACATAAATGTAATAATTTGCAAGTGTTACTAATAAAAAGAGAAAGAAGATTGTGAAGTTGTATTTATGTGAATTTAGAGTCATTTTATCACTCATCTTAACCCCCCTCGGATTTCTTTGATTTCCATTTTTGATTGATTCCCAATGGTTTTAAATAGCCATTAATCTTTTCTATATTTTCTTTATCGAAAACTACTACTAATGCCAATAAAATGAAGTGGATTGCCACCGCTAGAAATGGGATTGAATCTAGAAAAAAGTCAATGCTACCTAAACAAAATATGAAAAAGCTCAAGTAAGGAATGATTACCCTTTTGGCAATAATCCAGCGATTTGGAATGCATATCCAAAACCCTAAAAAGGCTATTACTTCAATTATTACACCTGCAAAAGCTGCACCAGTTACACCAAATGATTTACTAAAGAACATATAAAGAAAGATACCCGATATCACAGAGATAAATTGAACACCAGTACGATAAGACTGTAGTGCTCTAGATGTTAATCCATCTGCCAAGGCAATATTGATTGCCTGTAATGTCAACATTAATGATAATATTTTCAGTGGAAGAGCTGCTTGAATCCACTCCTCACCAAACAACAAATCTATAATATAATCTGACATATAGTAAAATGGGATTGTTATGGCCATTCCAACTAAGGAAATTATTTTTAATAACTCTATGTTATATCTTAAGTGATCGTCCAATAGGTTATTATTAAATGACCTAAACAGTACCGGATAATATGCCCCAGCAACAATAAATGGTATTTGCTGCAGTGCTTGTGGGATTCGATACGCAACCGCAAATAAGCCAACTTCTTTTAAGGTAATAGTCTTTTCCAATACAAGGGGACCTAATTGAGGAAGCATGACAAAAATTAATCCACCTAAAGTAAATGACCCTAAATTTTGCAATAAGCCCTTATGGAAAGGGCTTGTCAAACGGATTTGAACATTTTTACTAACCAGGTAGACCCCAATAATCCCAGCAGTAAGATAAGAAAGTCCATATAATGTACAAATAAACATTGGATTAAGATGAAAGATCATTCCAACTGATAACGTGAGTACCAAACAAACAGATGAAATGATTCGGATTAGGCCGTAATATTGCATTTTCTCTATCAGTTGAAAATATGTTGTTCCTATGCTTTGTAAAGCGACCCCAGTAACCATCGGAATAATTAAAAAATAAGCAGTTTGAATTAGTTCTTGATGCCCTGAGTTTGATAAATGAATGAAAAAAAATCCACATAGAAAGGTGACAACCAATAAACCAAGTCTCATTTTCACATATGAGGAAATAAGAATGGATGTATTTACCTCTTTCTTGGATCCTTCCCTTAAGACGATGTCACTTAGTCCAGCATCTGTAAAATATCCCATAATCATCGCAAATGCTAAAACGACGCTAAACATTCCATAATAATAGGACTGTAAATAATAGGCTAACACGATTAATGCTACAGCATTCAAGACACTAGATAATGCTGTACTATAAAATAGATGTATAATATTCTTAGCGATTGAATTTTTTTTTGATTTCTCCATAAAAATAGCCACCTTATTACGACACTTCGTACCGTGATTGAATGCCTGCAATTATCCTGTTTGATAAATGACTCCTAAAATACTGTTACTTGTTTTTTCAAGGTAATCTTTAGTCTTAAGTACATCTGCTTTCTTAGTTTTATTAGCTTTTACGACTAAAATTACACCATCACACTGGTTTGCAAGAATTTGAGAATCCGATACATTTAAGAAGGGTGGAGCCTCAAAAATAACGACATCATATTCCAATTGGACTTTTCTTACCATTCCTTTTATTTTACTTGTGACCCATAGGTCTGAAAGATTCAGGGGATTAGGACCTGTTGGTAAAACAAACAATCCTGGAAATAACGTTTCTTTTATATGATGTTGGATATCTTCCTCTTTTACGATTACATTCGTTAATCCACTTTGGTTTGTTAGTTGAAACCAATTATGGATAGAAGGATTCCTTAAATTAGCATCAACTAAAAGTACCTTTTTTCCTTGTTCAGCAAATGATATGGCTAACTTAGATGAAATAATTGATTTTTCTCCATCATCAGTAGGGGAGGTCAACATAAATGAAGTCGAATGACAATCTAATTTTTGATCAATATTCACTTGAATCATTCGGATTTGTTCCTTACTTATTGATTCTTCCATTAACTGATACCTTTTGTTTATACTAACCCTCTTCTTATACACTGATTTGCCCCCCGCTTCTCTTTAAGATTTCATGCTGCTGCTTTGTAATTGTTTGGTTTCTTGAATTCCCTCTTTTATTTTTAAAATTTATTTCTCCTAAAACAGGTAAACCAAGAATATCTTCCACTTCCCTGGTATTCTTTACAGAATCATCCCAATACTCTCTAAGCATGGAAAGACCGACTCCCAAAAGAAAACCAACAGCTATTCCAATTGCGATATTTAACGTCGTGCTTCCCACTTGCTTTACCGAAGGCTCTCCATCAGTTTCACTCAATAGTTTAATATCTGTAACACCAAACATTTCCTTCATTTTATCAACGGATACCCTAGCAGCGGTATTGGCTAACTCTGTCGTATTGTCCATATCATGATCCCTGACCACCACATTAACAATTTGTGAATTTCTATTGTTTTGAACAACTATCTTTTCCTCTAATTGATCGTCCGTTATGTTTAGCTCCTTCTGAATAGAATTAAGCACAACTGGACTCTTTATGAAGTCGATGGTTGAAGCAAGTAACATACTGAGTTCCTGTGAATCATATGCACTTTCGTTCTTCACCAAAGAGCCAATAATAATATTTTCAGTTGCCTCATAGGTTGGCTTTAGGTAGAAAATAGATATTGCAGCTGTTAATAAAGATACTGTTAGGACCGTAATAATCAAGGTGAGAATTCTCTTTCGAATGATGTGTAAGAATGTTCTTAAATTTATTCTTTCGTCCATGATAACCTCCAAAGAAAATCATTTTATATGGTTGCGTTCTATTTTTTATTCTTTGAGTCTTCTTCAGGTGAAGTATAATAGTTATTTTTACCTTTATCTTTAATATAGTCTGACCCTAGATTGGAATCTAAACGATTTCTCATAGAGTCATTTGTAAATTCTACGATTGATTTATTCTTCTTTAAAATATGAAAATCCCAAATGATTCCTTCAAACTTATTATCAGAGCCGGTTATTCTTATTGCTTGTTTAGTATTTTCAGAAATTTGAATTTGAAGGCCGCTAAACTCATTTCCAGAACTTTCATTCGGAATACTTACTGAACTATTAATGTCAATACATCTTACACAGTCATCCAGGGTTAGATTAATAAATCGGTTGCCGTTAACAAAACTATATTTATCCTTTTCCTTTGGTTTATCAGCTTCCAATTTAACACCTGTCTGAAATCCTGCAATTCTTAAATCAGTAAAATTAACAAAAGAAATGAAATGACCAGACTCTCTAGCATAAAGATGTAGACCTGTTCCCATATGCGAATCAGTTAAGTTTATGATTGTAACATTCCTGATTTGAGTTCTATCCCATGACCAAAACTTTTGATTACCATCAAGGTATATAACATCTGAATTAAAACTATCATCCACAATTTCAATAATTCCATTTGAGATTGATGCATTTTTTTTTACATCAATTGCTCTAAAGTTTCCTACTATTCTTAACCTAGTATTTTGACCAAACTCTAATTCAACTCCTTTTTTTATAACTAGTCCTTGCTTTACTATATAAGTCTTATTTCCTAGTAACTTTACTTTTCCGATCTTCGAATTATGGCTATGATCTATTGCTTCCTGTATAGATCCGGAGTCATCCTTCGAATCATCTCCATTAGCACCAAATTCATCCACATTCACATACTCATATACAACATTAACTGCCTTTACTACGGCTTTGTCTTCCTTTTCCAATTTGTTGTCTACCCCGTTGTTATATAAAAAAAGAAAACCAGCTAACGAAAGAATTGCTGAAAAACTTATGATTAAACTCCTTCTATTCATATATATCTCCTAGTCTATATAAAAGCATATTTACCAAAACTAAAACGCTTAATTGTAAATCGTGGTATCACCCCCGTATACAGATTACGCCTTTGATAGCTTTATTTCCTAAGGTTTGTCTTAGCTCCTATATGTAGGAGTTCCTTCGTTTCACATAAACAACAGTTCTATATTAAGAACATTATAACATTACAGGTCGAAAAAACAAATTCAAAAGACACCCTAATTTGTCGGTTTTTCCTTCAATACTTGACAAATTACATTCTTATTTTCAGAAAAATATCATCCTTTTTTATCGGAATTTAGTTCTTTAAAAAGAACACATTTTGATTTATACTATGATTAATGTGTAAAAGTTCGCTCCTAAATTAAGTAACTTATCTATTTTTTTCCACGGAAGTATAGGTTAATACACTAGCGGATTCGATTTATACTTTCCTACTACATATGTGTATAACATTTCTTTAACTGACTCCAAATTACTTAACCATGACATGCAGATTGCTTATCTACTTTTTTCTTTTGGAAGTTTCCAGATAGTATGGAATAAAAGAGATTTGGGGAAATGTCTATTTTTCTTTCCGCTTCAGGTTTCTTCTGCGTTAGTTAAGTTAAATACTTGTTAGAACCAAAAATCTTAAATATGGTAATAAGGAGAAGCCTATGATTGGAGACCGATTAAAAATCTTAAGAGAACAAAATGGATATTCAATTACAGAATTAGCCGCTCTTGCTAATGTCTCAAAATCCTATTTAAGCTATATCGAACGGAACCTTAATAAAAATCCGTCAATTCATTTTCTAATGAAGGTTGCCAAACCTTTAGATATTTCGATTGAATATCTACTTACTGGAATTGATCAAATAGAGGATCAGACGGAAATCAATGGGGAAAGGATACTTGATAAGGAATGGGAAATTTTGATTGAAAAAGCCATTAAAGACGGAATTGATAAAGATGATTTTAAAGAATATATAAACTATATTAAATTTAAAATATGGGAAAAAAACAAAAGGTGATATTAAACGCTTACATTAATATATGATTCAAATAATTTGCGAAATACATTGACACTCCTCCTTTAGTGTAGTAAATTTTATAAAAAGTCTAAATATTATACTTTCTTATCAAGAGAGGCTGAGGGAATGGCCCTATGAAGTCTCAGCAACCTTCAATGTCTATTTTTCATTGAAAAGGTGCTAAGTCCATCAAGTTATTAGGTAACTTGTGAGATAAGAAGAATGACCTGTGCGAATGTGCATCCAAAAGTCTTCTTCTTATAGAAGACTTTTTTTGTTTTTTAAAAGTCTGTTTTCGTAAAGATTGTTGTTAAAATCCTAAAGCCGATTTTAACGCGGAACAAACTATTTTGTGCTCGAAATTAAGTTTGCAAGCTCTTTTCTTACGATGGATGGCTAATTTGCGACAATATATAGCCAATTCAAGTGTTTTTAATCTCCAAAAGCAGCAATGTTTAAGAAAAGAGCTTTATATTAAGGAGGATGAAGAAATGGTATATAAAATTGATACGAAGTTAGCCCAAATTGGAAATAGAAGCGATAAGGTGACAGGCACCGTTAATCCTCCTGTTTACTTTTCAACAGCTTACCGTCACGAGGGCATTGGCCAATCAACAGGATATGATTATTCAAGGACAGGAAATCCTACTCGGCAGCTACTAGAAAAGGCGATAGCTGATTTAGAAGGGGCAGATCAAGGATTTGCCTGTAGTTCGGGAATGGCTGCTATTTTTACGATTCTTTCCCTATTTCAGTCTGGGGACGAATGGATTGTGAGCGAGGATTTATATGGAGGAACTTACCGTTTACTAGAACAGGGCTTTAAAAAATGGGGTCTGCAGACTCAATATGTGAATACTTGTAGTCCAGAAGAAATTGAAAGCAGGATTACTCCACAAACCAAGGCGATTTTCCTTGAAACTCCAACCAATCCGCTTATGCAGCAGTCTGACATCAGTGCTGTCTCAAAAATTGCCAAGAAGAACGGAATTATCCTGATTGTGGATAATACTTTCTATACCCCGCTTCTCCAGCAGCCTATTGTGCTTGGAGCGGATATTGTTATTCATAGTGCTACAAAATACTTAGGCGGTCATAATGATGTCCTTGCTGGTCTTATTGTTGCTAAGGGGAAAGAAATTTGTGAGGCGCTGGCATTTCATCATAACGGTGCAGGCGGAGTCCTAAGTCCTTTTGATTCTTGGCTGGTGATGCGCGGAATGAAAACTTTATCCCTTCGTATGCAGCGACATGAAAGCAATGCACAGACCATCGTGGAATACCTTTCTGCTCACGAAGGAGTAACAGATGTCCTTTACCCAGGAAGAGGTGGAATGGTTTCCTTCCGCTTACAGGATGAGTCCATGATTAACCCATTCCTGCAAGAACTTTCACTTATTACGTTTGCTGAAAGTCTTGGCGGGACAGAAAGTTTTATTACCTACCCTGCAACCCAAACCCATGCTGATATTCCAGAAGAAATTCGAATTCAGTCAGGTGTTTGTAATCGGTTATTGAGGTTTTCTGTAGGCCTTGAAGATCCTACTGATATCATTCATGATCTTGAACAGGCATTAGCTAAATTAAAAGAAGGAGTGATTAGATAATGAGTTTAGAAGATTATAGTTTTGAAACTAAGCTCCTTCATAATCAGCATAAAGTCGATCCAAACACTGGAGCCGTAAGTGTGCCGATCCAGCATGCATCAACGTTCCATCAGTTTGATATCGAAAGTTTCGGGAAATACGATTACGCTAGAAGTGCAAACCCTACACGAGAAGCACTCGAGGATGTAATCGCAGAATTAGAGGGCGGAACAAGAGGCTTTGCTTTTTCATCGGGAATGGCAGCTATTTCAACAGCCTTCCTCCTCCTTTCTTCTGGAGATCACATCGTCATTACCGAGGATGTGTATGGCGGCACATATCGAATGGTTACAGAGGTACTGACTCGTTTCGGAATACAACATACATTTGTAGATATGACAGACCTTTATCAAGTAAAGGCTGCCATTAGACCTAACACCAAAGCATTCTATGTTGAAACGCCGTCTAACCCTACATTAAAGGTTACGAATATTAAAGCAATTAGTAATTTGGCAAAAGAAATTAATGCCATTACTTATGTAGATAACACTTTTTTAACTCCTGAGTACCAAAGACCTTTAGAGCTTGGAGCGGATGTAGTTCTTCATAGCGCAACTAAGTTCTTATCTGGTCATAGTGATGTGATTGCTGGCCTCGCGGTTGTAAAAGATGAAGAGTTAGGAAAGAGACTGTACTCCTTACAGAATTCCTTTGGTGCTGTACTTGGGGTACAAGATGCATGGCTTGTACTTAGGGGATTAAAAACCCTTCATGTCAGACTAGAACAATCACAAAAATCAGCTCTTAAGATTGCGCAGTTCCTAGAGGAACATCCTCTTATTGAAAAAGTATATTACCCAGCTCTTAAAAATCATCCACAGCATAAATTGCAACAGGAACAGGCAGCTGGAGCAGGCGCTGTATTATCATTCGAACTCCATAATGAAGAAGCTCTAAGGACCTTTGTCTCAAATGTAAAATTACCTGTATTTGCAGTCAGTCTTGGCGCGGTAGAATCCATTTTATCCTATCCAGCTAAAATGTCACATGCTGCCATGCCTCAAGCAGAGAGAGAAAAACGGGGAATCAAAAATAGTCTACTCCGTCTTTCTGTTGGTTTAGAGAATCCTGATGATTTAATAAAGGATTTTTCACAAGCTCTTCAAGTGGTAAATGAACAACAACTGACTGTACAAAGAGGCGGATAATATGAGTCTATTAGAAAAATTAGAGAAGCAAATATTAATTGCTGATGGTGCCATGGGTACTCTCCTCTACTCGTTTGGAAAGGATAGTTGTCTTGAAGAACTAAACCTATCACATCCAGAAAAGATTCAGGAAATCCATAAAGCCTATATTGATGCCGGTGCTGATGTGATTCAAACAAACACGTATGCGGCAAATTATTTAAAACTGCAAAGATATGGTTTAGAGGACTCTGTAAAAGCAATAAATAGTGCAGCCGTCCAGAATGCAAAATTAGCGGCTCAGCAAAACGCTTATGTTCTTGGTACAGTCGGCGGTAACCGTGGGATTAAGCCTAGTGCATTATCAATAGAAGAATTAAAGCGTAGTTTCCGTGAACAGCTCTATTGCCTATTGCTAGAAGAGGTAGATGGGATTTTATTAGAAACCTTTTACGACCTTGAGGAACTAGAGACAGTTCTTACAATCGCTCGAAAAGAAACAAAGCTTCCGATTATTGCACAGGTCTCACTTCAGGAGTTAGGAATTTTACAAGATCAAACACCGATTAATGAAGCTTTTACACGGCTTGAAAGCATTGGCGCTGATGTCATTGGCTTAAATTGTCGGCTTGGTCCACATCATATGTTGAAAACACTTGAGCAGATTGAATTGCCTAAACATGCTTATCTTTCTGCCTACCCGAATGCGAGTCTGCCAGCCTATACAGACGGGATATTCCATTATGAGGGTGACGCAGATTATTTTAAAAAATCCGCCCAAAGCTTCCGTCAGGAGGGTGTCCGTTTGCTTGGCGGATGCTGCGGAACGACCCCGGCGCATATCCAGGCATTTGCGTCAGAACTAAAAAATAGCGTGCCTATTACCGAAAAAGTAGTTAAATTAAAAACGAAGAAGATCATCATTGAACAAAGTGCAGCTAAAAGGGATTACCAGCCTCTTGAGGAAATCGTTAAGGAACGTCCCTCAGTTATCGTAGAATTAGATACTCCAAGAAAGCTTGATACCAGCAAATTTTTTGAAGGCGCTAAGGCTTTGAAAGAAGCAGGAATTGATGCGATTACGATGGCAGATAACTCTTTGGCTCAGGTAAGGATTTCCAATGAATCTTTAGGTTATCTTGTTAAACAAGAATTAAGGATGAGACCGCTTATCCATATTGCCTGCAGAGACCGGAATATTATTGGTTTGCAATCTCACCTAATGGGGCTTCATACCCTTGGAATGCATGATGTTCTGGCAATCACAGGTGACCCAGCCCGAGTCGGAGACTTCCCTGGCGCCTCATCTGTCTATGATGTTTCTTCATTCGAGTTAATACAAATGATTAAACAATTGAACGAAGGCTTATCTTTTTCAGGAAAAGACCTAGGACAAAAAACCGCTTTTAGCATTGCCGGTGCCTTTAATCCAAATGTTCGTTCAGTAGAAAAGGCAGTTAAACGTCTTGAGAAAAAAATAGAATACGGTGCTGATTATTTCATTTCACAGCCCGTCTTCTCTGAAGAAAAATTAATTGAAGTCTATGAACATACAAAACACCTTAATGCACCTATTTACATTGGGTTAATGCCTTTAACAGGCAGCAGAAATGCCGAGTTCCTTCATAATGAAGTTCCAGGAATAAAGATTTCACAACCCATTCGTGAAAGAATGGCAGCATTAAATGATCAACCGCATCAAGCAGCACGTGAAGGAATTGAAATAACGAAATCGTTAATTGACACAGCACTAGATTTATTCAATGGGATTTATTTAATCACACCATTTTTACGGTATGAACTAACAACAGAATTAGCCATATATGCTAAACAGCGTGCAAGTCAAGTAAGGGGGAACAACTATGTTGAAAGCTCCATTCAGTGAACAACTACAAAAACGGATTCTTGTAATGGATGGCGCCATGGGCACCATGATCCAGGATGCAAATTTAACAGCAGAAGACTTTGGCGGCGAGCAATACGAGGGCTGTAATGAGTATCTGAATGTAACAGCTCCTGAGACAATCGCGAAAATTCATCGTGAATACTTGGAGGCTGGTGCTGATATTATTGAAACTAACAGCTTCGGGGCCACAAGCATTGTTCTTGATGACTATAATCTAGGCTTTAAGGCTTATGAATTAAATAAAATTGCCGGTCAACTTGCCAAAAAGGAAGTTGAGAAAATTTCAACAGCTGACTGGCCGCGATATGTTGCCGGTTCAATGGGACCGACGACAAAAACGCTAAGCGTTACAGGCGGAACCACCTTTGAAGCACTCGCTGCTTCTTATGAGGAACAAGCGATTGGGCTGATTGACGGTGGTGTTGACCTCCTGCTGCTTGAAACAAGTCAGGATATGCTGAATGTAAAGGCTGGCTTTATTGGGATTAAAAATGCATTTGATAAAACAGGCAAGGTTCTTCCCTTAATCGTTTCGGGTACCATTGAGCCGATGGGTACAACCCTTGCAGGACAGTCGATTGAATCCTTTTATATTTCGCTGGAACATATGAAACCTGTGGCAGTGGGACTGAATTGTGCAACAGGTCCGGAATTTATGCAGGAGCATGTCCGCTCCCTTTCCAATCTTGCTTCAACAGCGATTATTTGTTATCCAAATGCTGGGCTGCCTGATGAAGAAGGACATTATCATGAAACACCTGAAACGTTAGCGAAAAAGCTTGCTGATTTTGCTGCCCATGGATGGCTGAATATTGTTGGCGGCTGCTGTGGTACAACACCAAATCATATTCGAGCGATTTCAGAAGAGATGAAAAAGTTCTCACCACGCGAGGCACAGTCTTCTGATTTTCATATGGTATCAGGAATTGAACCATTCGTTTACGATGACCCGACACTACGTCCGATTATGGTCGGAGAACGTACAAACGTCATTGGCTCTCGAAAATTCAAACGCCTAATTAACGAAGGTAAGATTGAAGAAGCAGCCGAGATTGCACGTGCACAGGTTAAAGGCGGCGCACATGTTATTGACATCTGTCTTGCTGACCCTGATCGTGATGAATTAACCGACATGGAGAATTTCATTCCTGAAGTAGTTAAGAAAATAAAAGCTCCGCTAGTTATCGATTCCACAGATGAAAAAGTAATCGAAAAAGCACTCAAGTATTCTCAAGGAAAAGCGATTATTAATTCGATTAATCTTGAGGATGGCGAGGAAAGATTTGAGGCAGTTGTTCCATTAATCCATAAATATGGTGCTGCTGTCGTCGTTGGTACGATTGATGAAAAGGGTATGGGTGTTACAGCTGAAAAGAAATTAGAAATTGCCAAGCGATCTCATGACATTCTCGTCAACAAGTATGGTTTAAAGCCCCAGGATCTAATATTTGACCCACTTGTTTTTCCTGTTGGTACAGGTGATGAACAGTATATTGGATCTGCAAAAGCAACGGTGGAAGGTATTAAGTTAATCAAAGAACATCTTCCTAAGACACAAACCATTCTTGGAATCAGCAATGTATCCTTTGGTCTTCCGCCTGTTGGCAGAGAAATATTAAACTCGGTGTTTTTATACCACTGTACATTAGCAGGGCTTGATTATGCGATTGTAAATACTGAAAAACTCGAACGGTTCGCTTCTATCTCAAAGGAAGAAGTCACATTAGCAGAAGCCCTTTTATTTAACACGACAGATGAAACCTTAGCAACCTTTACTGAATTTTATCGAGGCAAGAAGAAAGAGACAAAGAGTACAGTACCAAATATGAGTTTGGAAGAACGACTCTCTTACTATGTGGTCGAAGGTACGAAGGAAGGTCTTTTGCCAGATTTGGCTTTAGCAGTTGAAAAGTACCCTGCCCCGCTTGATATTATTAATGGACCATTAATGGAGGGCATGAAAGAAGTAGGAAGACTGTTTAACGACAATCAGCTGATTGTTGCCGAAGTTCTCCAAAGTGCTGAAGTTATGAAGGCATCTGTCTCTTATTTAGAACCTTATATGGAAAAGGGTGATGTTTCTTCTTCCAAAGGAAAAGTCATCTTAGCAACTGTAAAAGGCGATGTACATGATATTGGAAAAAATCTAGTTGACATTATTCTTAGCAATAACGGTTATGATGTACATGATTTAGGGATTAAAGTATCACCTACAGAATTGGTTCAAGTGATTCAAAAAGAAAAACCGGACATCGTTGGATTATCTGGCTTGCTGGTGAAATCTGCACAGCAAATGGTGTTAACAGCACAGGATATGAAAGAAGCTGGAATTTCAACTCCAATCATGGTAGGAGGAGCTGCCCTTTCTAGAAAGTTCACCGATACTAAAATTGCAAAAGAGTATGATGGACTTGTTCTTTATGCCAAGGATGCTATGACTGGATTATCACTCGCGAATCAGCTTCAATCGCCAGAAGAGCACGAAAAACTGATTGCTGAAAAAAGGGAAAAACTAGCCGCGATTGAACTTCCGCGCGATTTGCCTATTCGTTCAGCTGTATCCACCGCAGTTAAAACAAGGCCATCTGTTTCGACTGAAGTACCGGTTTTTACACCGATGGATACTAAGAAACATATCTTAAAAACTTATTCACTATCCCATATTGAGCCTTATATTAATATGCAAATGTTAATTGGACACCACCTAGGGGTAAAAGGAAAAATTGCAAATTTACTAGCTGAAAAGAATGAAAAAGCTGTAAAAGTAAAAGAAGTAGTTGATGGATTATTAGCAGATGCTAAACAAGGTAATTGGATTTTACCGGCTGCTGTCTATCAATTCTTCCCTGCTCAGTCTGATGGGAATAAGATATTTATTTATGATCCAGAAGAGCCTAATACTGTTATTGAAACATTTGATTTTCCACGTCAGGAATCTGCACCTCATTTATGTTTAGCAGACTTTGTAAAGTCTGTTGACAGTGGGGAGAAAGATTATGTTGGGTTCTTTACGGTAACTGCGGGAAGAGGAATCCGTGAAAAGGCAGACCAGTTAAAGGCTGGAGGCCGTTTCCTTGAGAGTCATGCCCTACAAGCTTTAGCACTTGAATCAGCAGAAGGCTTTGCAGAGTTGATTCATCGTCAAATGCGCGACCGCTGGGGTTTCCCAGACCCGCTAACGTTCACCATGCAGGATCGATTTACAGCTAAATATCAGGGGCAGCGCTTCTCATTTGGTTATCCAGCATGCCCGGAATTAGAGGATCAGAAGAAATTATTTGCATTAATTCATCCTGAGGAAATTGGGATTGAATTAACGGAAGGCTGCATGATGGAGCCAGAAGCATCCGTATCAGCCATGGTATTTGCCCATCCAGAGGCGAGATACTTTAATGTTTTAAGATAGATAAAGTCCGCGGATTGATTCCGCGGTTTTTTTTAACTTTTGTGATTTACTCGCAATGACTTTGAAACCATTTTATTCCATCTGGCGATATTCTTGAGGGGATCGCACACTATACGTTTTAAATTGCTTGTTGAAGGTACTTAAAGTCTGGAATCCGCTTGCATAGGCAAGGTCTATCATACTCATGTTTGTCGAACGAAGAAAGTCCATTTCGCTTTGTAAGCGCAGCTGTTTAAGAAATTATTGGGACTAAGTCCAGTCAACCTGCGACACTCATTAAAAAACATTGTTCTCCCCATTTCTGCCTGCCAGGACAATGTCTCAATTTTTATCGGCTTCTGGTAATTTTCAAGCAAGTACCCCACAATTTCAACAATTTCAGATGATGGTATGTCCAAATAATCTTCAGATTGAGATTCTTTAGTAAACTGATTCACTTGCAGCAAAATATTAATTAAATGTATATTTTACTGGTCACCCAAAGATTTTCTTTTTTCAACACAATGGAGCCTTTCTATATAGAAAGACTCTAATTTTTTGTGGTTATTTATATAAATACCTATGGGAGTAAACAAGATATTTGTTATGTTTTTCTAGGAGATTAGAACCTACCTTAAGAAATAAAGAAAAAGTGAAGATAAATTTTTTACAATGACGATATAAATAAAAGATCGTCGTACTGTTTTTTGGAATAGGTCTTAAAATTGAGAATAAAGGTTTTATAAAGTGAATATTGAAAGATAGTCAGTTGAAAGACCATTGGACATGAAACCTGTCCCACTGTCCATTGTCAATCAATAGTGAGAATATTTTTAAGTTTTTAGAAGAAAAATTTACATGTACGGGGGAGGTAAAAATGCTTGAATGAATACAGCCTTTATAAAAGTGAATTGCTGCATGATAAATACTATCCAAAGGTTATATCGTATTATTTTAAACAATGGAAGGGTTTTGAAATGCCGTATCATTCTCATAATGAAATCGAGATTATGTATGTGATTGAGGGAAAATGTGTTGTCGAAACCGCTACCGAAACAGTACCCATGAAAAAAGGAGATTTAATTTTACTCGATTCAAACATTGCGCATCGTTTGGTTGTAGATAATGAAAATCCTTGCAGAATGTTAAATTTAGAGTTTTTTTTTACAAACAAAGAGAATGAGGGATTTTCACCATCTTTCAAAGAAATTGTCAGAACGAATGGTATGCTGTCTCAGTTCCTTTCAAAAGCTTATCCTTATATTGTGTTAAAAGATTCAAGTGATATTTACCATATACTAAAAAGTCTTGTACTTGAGTTATACGAGAGAAGTTTAGAGAATAAGTTGATGATTCAACTCCTATTTTCTCAACTATTTATTAAAATTGGCAGATTAGCGATTGAATATGAAAATCAGAATTCTTATCAAGTAAATTTATATATCAAACAAATCCTATCTTTCCTTCACCAGAATTATGACTGTGAAATTCAGGTGAAGGATATTGCAAATGTCGTTAATCTACACCCTGTTTACCTACATCGTATTTTCAAGGCAGAAATGGGTTATACGGTGATGGAATATTTAACTTCATTGCGAATCAAAAAAGCTAAAATGCTGCTTGCTCACACAGAAATACCCATCATTGAGATATCTGAATACGTTGGTATAAACAGCCGTCAGTACTTTAGTACACTCTTTAAAAAGCACACTGGTAAGACTCCCGTTGATTATCGAAATACGCTTAACAAATAATTTCAGTCAAGAAAAGATTGTAGAAGTTAGTATTTTATACATCGATAGATTGAGAAGGTTAGAATATTGATAACGCTTTCTTATATTGCTTGGTAAGATAAAGAAAGTAATCTACCGTGATCAGCAAAGGGGAGTTACTCATTGACATTTAAAATTGCATTTATTGGGGCAGGTAGTATTGGATTTACAAGAGGGTTATTACGGGATATTTTGTCTGTCTCAGAATTCCATAATATTGAGGTAGCATTTACAGATATTAACCCAAAAAACTTGGATAGAGTTACAAAGCTGTGTCAACGAGATATTGATGAAAACAACTTGAATATAAAAATACAATCGACAGTCGATCGCAGGAAAGCATTTAGAAATGCAAAATATATATTTTCGCTTGTACGAGTAGGTGGGTTAGAGGCATTTCAATATGATATTGACATTCCATTAAAATACGGCATAGACCAATGTGTAGGAGATACACTTTGTGCTGGTGGAATTATGTACGGGCAGCGGGGAATAGCAGAAATTCTTAATATCTGTAAAGATATTCGTGAAGTTGCAGACCATGAGTGCTTGTTGCTCAATTATGCTAATCCAATGGCAATGATTACATGGGCTTGTAATAAACACGGTGGTGTTAAGACTATTGGACTTTGTCATGGTGTACAAGGGGGACACCGACAAATTGCTAAAGTGCTAGGTCTAGAGAAACATGAAGTCGATATAATCTGTGCTGGTATCAACCATCAAACATGGTATATCCAAGTAAAGCACAATGGTGAAGATATGACAGATAAGCTTCTCCATGCATTTGAAAATCACCCGGAATTTAGTAAAACGGAAAAGGTTCGCATTGATATGCTAAGACGTTTTGGCTATTACAGCACTGAATCAAATGGTCATTTAAGTGAATATGTGCCTTGGTACCGAAAACGTCCAGAAGAAATTAACGATTGGATTGATCTTGGAAGCTGGATAAATGGTGAGACCGGGGGATATTTAAGAGTTTGTACGGAAGGAAGAAATTGGTTTGAGACGGATTTTCCGAACTGGATGAAAGAACCTGTTCGTGAATATAAAGAGGAAAATCGTGGTGAGGAACACGCATCCTATATTCTTGAAGCCCTAGAAACTGGAAGAGTATACCGAGGACACTTTAATGTCGTTAATAATGGGATTATTTCAAATCTACCAGATTACTCGATTATCGAGGCGCCTGGATATGTTGATCGAAATGGTATTAGTATGCCACATGTAGGAGAGCTGCCACTGGGCTGTGCGGCAGTTTGTAATGCTAGTATCACCGTTCAATACCTTGCAGTGGAAGCTGCAATTCATGGAGATGATTATCTATTACGTCAAGCCATGATGATGGATCCATTAGTAGGAGCAGTGTGTAATCCGAAAGAAATTTGGCAGCTTGTAGATGAGATGCTAGTGGCGCAGGAACAATGGTTACCACAATATCAGGATGCAATCGTAAATGCTAAAAAGCGATTAGAATTTGGAAAATCAATTCAAGCTAAGCACAATAAAGGTGCAGCGCGGTTCAAAGTCAAAACAGTAGAAGAAATGGCTAAAAACCGAGAAGCAGCAAATAAGAATGCTGGTGAATCTGACAAAGCGAAGGAACGCCCTTCTGCAGTGAAATAAATGGAATAAAACGGGGATGCTGGACGTTACTTTTAAAGGATTTAAGTATTAAACAATTATGAAATAAGGGGGATGGGAAACGATGATTCAAAAAAAGGATGTAGAATTTTACAAAGAAGAAGGTTATTTATTAGTTAAAGGCGTGTTTAATATGCAAGAAGTCGAAGCTATGCGAAGTGGTATAGACAATATCATTCGACGAGCAGCTGAAGCAAAAAGGGATGAGAATGCCGCATGGGATGGTGATTATTTGCCAAAGGAACAAATAAGAAGACTCGTATTGAAGGGATTTCATAACGTTCATTATCATGACTCTGTCTTCTTAAATGCCCTATTTCATGTAAATATGGTTTCTGTATTAAAAAAATTAATAGGGCCAAATGTACAACTTCATCATTCAAAAATGCTTGTTAAGCCACCTGAAAAAGGTGCTGCATTTCCGATGCATCAAGATTACCCTTACTTTCCTCATGAAAAACACAGCATGTTGGCCGCAAGTGTACATTTAGACGAAAGTAATGAAGAAAACGGCTGTCTGCGTGTCATCCCTAAGTCACACAAACAAGGTGTCCTTTCGCATGTTGGGCGACACTACTTAAATCACAAAGAATATCCTATTTCTAGTGGAACACCTTGTCCAGCTGAACCTGGAGATGTATTATTTTTCAATTATTTAACGATTCACGGTTCTGATGTAAACAAGAGTGGACGAAATCGCAGAAATGTTTTATTTCAATATCGTGATGCATCGGATTTCCCTATAGAAGATACACATTTTGATTGGGGAATGGGATTAATGGTTAGTGGTGAAAATCCTCATTTTGATAAGGTGACACCAAAGTATACGCTTGGTTAATTTCCAAATATTATAGGAACATTTGAATACCATAATGTCTCTTTCCGGTTTTGTCTTATTAGGTATAGTGGTTCCTTCATCACTATTTTTATTTTTTCAACCATTGCCAATTATAATGTCAATTGGCTGATTGCGTTAAAGAACTCTTTTTTCTTTTCAGTTAAATATCTACTGATTACTCTAATCAAGAATCGAGCAATTTGGTTTTATTTTCAAGAGATGAGAATACATGAAAATTAACTCTTATACAATCTGATATAACGATGCCACATCCAGTTTGTGTTAAGTTTTTAGGATAATAGACAGTTTTTACAATAATTCAACCTTACAATACATCTAATTGAACAATATAAAATATGGGTATCTAATTTAAGATACCCATTTTTGTTTTATATGGTCCAATAACGCTGGCCGATAACGGCATCTTAACAAAGCTTAGGCCTGATAGACGATTCGCCCTTTTACCATTGTCCACAGGACCTCGAAACGATCGTTCATTAGAACTAAGTCAGCATCTGCACCGGATTTAATCCGGCCTTTTTTCTCAAATCCCAGTATATCTGCGGGTGACTGTGTCGCCATCTTAACTGCGTCCTTTAAAGAAATTCCCAATTTAACTGTTTTTGCCAATGCTTCATTCATTGTCACCGTACTTGATGCAAGGGTACCGTCGTCTAACATAGCAACTCCATCCATTACGCGAACTTCATGACCCCCGAATAAGTATGTTCCATCCCCCATTCCCATAGCTTGAAGGGCATCTGTAATTAACACCATTCTATCTGGACCCTTTTCCCGGTATAAGAGCCTTACAATGGCTGGATGAAGATGGACATCATCCACGATTGCTTGAACACTAACACTGCTTTCTTCAAAAGCTGCTAAAATCAAACCCGGGTCACGGTGATGAATTGGCCGCATCCCATTAAAACAATGAGTAACATGGCTGGCACCACACTTAAATGCTTGTTTCGCATCATCATAAGTGGCATCAGAATGGGCAATAGCAGCAATGATCCCTTGTTCCTTTAAAAAAGAAATCATCTCAAGACCGCCTGGCAATTCAGGCGCCAGCGTCACCATGCGGAGCAATGGACCAGTTTTCTGCATGATGGTTTTCATTTCTTCCAAATCAGGATGCCTTAAATACCGCTCATTTTGCATACCTTTTCGTTTTACATTTAGATAAGGACCTTCTATATGAATGCCAATGATTTGAGCCCCAGGTTCGCTGCCAGCCAGCTCTTTTACATTGGTAATCATTTCAAGAAGATCTTCTAAGGAGGAAGAAACTGAGGTGGCTAAGAAGGAGGTGCATCCTGTCTTTGCGCAAGCTTTAGAAACTGCTTCCACACTGCCAACAGTACCGTCCATCATATCAAAACCTTCTGCTCCATGAATATGTACATCAATCATTCCTGGAATTAGAATCTGGCCGTTTCCATTGATTTCATAATCAGCGGAAAAGTCAGAACACCTATTGCCAGTATGAACCGATTCAATTTGCCCATTCCGAATAAGTATGCTTCCAAGTATTGGTTCTTCATCGAAGATTACACGAACATTACGAATTAAAATAGAATTCATGATTTTGATAGCCCCTTATTTTTAATAGTTTTGAAACATTCCTATTTAATATATTTTCAATGTTTCCCGCTAAACTTAGTTCGCCTATTGAACAAACCAAGTTTCTACGAAATTTGATATGCCATCTGGCGATACTCTTTAGGGGATCGCCCCGTATACCTTTTAAATTGTTTATTGAAGGTACTTAAGGACTGAAATCCGCTTGCATAGGCAAGGTCAATGATACTCTTGTTCGTCGAACGAAGGAGGTCCATTGCGCTTTGTAGGCGCAGGAAGTTAAGAAATTCATTTGGACTAAGTCCAGTCAACCTGCGGAACTCATTAAAAAACATTGTTCTCCCCATTTTTGCCTGCCAGGATAATGTTTCAATATTTATAGGCTTCTGATAATTTTCAAGCATGTACCCCACAATTTCAACAATTCCAGAAGATGGTAATTCCGAATTATCTGCAGATTGAGATTCTTTAGCAAACTGATTTACTTGCAGTAAAATATTGATTAAATGCATATATTGACGGGTCACCCAAAGATCTTCTTCCTTTTCTTGATCTTCCATCGCAGATACAGCCGCCTGCCTTATTGCTCTTGCGAAAATCGTGTTAGACGGGATAATGGGCTGTATTCCTTGTGCAGTATAGAAAGGCTTAAGAAGCTGAATTCCATCAGGGATTTTACGTACAGCAGACGGTGTGAACAGGAGGAGAATACATTCGAACGGTTGATCAGGCTGAGCAAAACTCCAGTGCGGCTCGAATGGACGGCATAAAAACACATCTCCCGGCTTCCCGAGGTAGGTGTGTTCGTTAAACCTATATTCTAATTCATTATTAATAACTACCCCTATTTCTAAACAATCATGGACATGCAAATCATGCTCCTCATGTGACCCCCATACACGGCAAAACGCAAACGATCGCTGTAAACGTAAGTGTTCTACATACATTTTTCACAACTCCTAAACAATCTTTTCTTTGAACAAAATGATAAGTTTTCAGCTTAATTGGAGGAGAACTTAATTTATTGGATATGGTAGAGTAAAACCATTAATATTCTACAGAGGTGAATAAATTTGAGAATTTATATAATTGGCGCGGGCGTAATTGGCCGGACACATGCGGAAGCGGCAAAAAAACTTTCCGAACAGATTCAATTGAGAGCTGCTGATACAAATCCTGCTGCACTAGAAGCATTTTGCAGCCAATTTCCTGAGACAATTGGCTTTACAAGTGTGGAAGAAATGCTGAACTCCGAGACTGCACAAAACGATGATATTGTAATTATCTGTACACCGCCGACGGCACATTTTGATCCCTCAAGACTTTCAATTGAGTCTGGCCGCCATGTTCTTTGTGAGAAACCTCTAGCGATGAATGGTTCTCAAGCTCAAGAAATGGTCCAGCTTGCAGAAAAGCATAACCGATTATTAGGATGCTGCAGTGTACGTTTTAAAGGCATGCCTCACATGGAGGCAGTAAAGAAAGTAATCAAGTCCGGATCTCTAGGTGAAATCTATCATGTTACGTTTGTTAACAAATGGGAACGAAGCCGATCAGGAATCGAATATCAGCCTGCAAGCCGCTGGTTTTTAGATTCAACACTAAGCGGCGGAGGCGTGTTAATGGATTGGGGACCTTACGACTTTGCCACATTGAATGACATACTCAATCCAACCTCCATTGAGATAAATACTGCATGGACGGCGAAGCCCCATACTGAAATTGATCCCATGGATACACCCTTCGATGTTGAAACTCATGTCGGCGCCTTCATGACTTTCAGCAGTGGTAACCATCCAATTCACGTCCATTACGAGCGTGCTTCATGTGCACACGGAGAAAGTTATGTAAGGGCGGAAATCGAGGGTACACTTGGTTCACTTAGGTGGACACCATTTGATTCTAGGCAGCCTGTCTTCTTTCGTTACGATAAGCACGGGCAACTTGTAGAGGAACAGGTAGAAACAGGACCGCGAAGTGAGTACACGATTTTCGACAATCCACTCCTTCACTTTTATCGAAAAGTGAAAGGCATTGAATCACATGCTAACGTTAATCAACAAGCACTGAATAATTTTCTCTGCCTTACATCCATATATACAACTGCAGAAACCGGACAAAAACAACTGATAGAAATGGTGCAGAAAGGAGTAACACTTTGAACATCAAAGGATTTTCATCAAATATGTACGGCTGGACAGAACGCTGGAAAATGGATGGCAAAAAACCACAGTGGGAAGAATTATTCCGCGCTTGTGCAGAAGCAGGTCTTGATGCTGTCGAGATTGATGCTGTTACTGAAAAACTAAAATTGGCACGTTCCTTTGGGTTGGCAGTATCTGCCTCCTATATCGGTCTCCCTTTACATATACCATTCAACGATCTTGGAGTGGAGCAAACGGTGTTACCATTTGCTGAACGCTTGGCAGCAGCAGACGGCACCGATTTACTAATAAATGCTGACCCTATCAATTGGAAAAACCCAGTTCCTAAGTCGGAGGATCATTTCAAACAGCAGGGTGAAAACCTATCTCGTATATCCGAACTTGTTGCCTCCCTAGGTTTAAAGGTTTGTCTTCATAACCATGCTGCAGACAATCACAATGCCAGAGGTGACTTAAGATCGGCCATCCAATATGCAGATCCGCATGTTGGACTATGTATAGATACTGGCTGGGCATATGTATCTGGCTGCAATCCCATTGAGTGGGTAACTGACTATCCGGATCGAGTCTTTGCCTTCCATTTACGTAATCAACGTGGGCATGTACCAAGTGAAGACTTACTTGAAGGAGAGATTAATTTCGTCTCCTTGCTCGATTCCGCAGCAGCTGCAAAGTATAACGGCTGGCTAGCACTTGAACTATGGCATCCACAAAGCACCCAGCCCGTTCGAACTATGCTGGAGGATGTGGAGCATTCACTCGATTATTTAAGGCATATTCTTCATAATCGTCATGTGAAATTAGCGGATAATAAGTAAACACAATTAGATATTCTTCATAATAAAGGCGGAAACCAAACTAAACGGTTTCACGCCTTTTGTTCGATTTAATTAATGATTGTTGAAAGCTCCCCTTTTGTATCTTTTAAAACTGTAAACTATAACATAAACACACCAGGAGTCAGGGTTAGTCTTTCACTATAAACGTTAGCTTTTTACCTTCATTGATTTCACGAATTACGCTAGGGTCAACCTTTGGCTTTCTGTCATATGTTAAAAGACCATTAATCTCCTGTTCGACATCTGTAAGTTGGGTATAACAGAATCCTTGAACGAGCGGTGATTCCAGCAAACTAGAAACAACATGATAATATCGCTCGATAAAATCTTGATCATTTGAGGCAGATGTATAGCCCCATCCTTGCCATTCACTTTTCTGATAGGCAATACCGCCAAACTCCGAAACCATAATGGGCTCACCATGATACTGATAGCCAGGGACAAATAAAAAACGGTCTGCAGGTGTAAACTGTAATGTAGTATCAAGCTTTGAATACCGTTCCTTTAATACTTGCTTTTCACCTTCATAGTCATGAATGGTTAAGACATCTGAAACGGTGTGTTCCCATCCGTCATTTGAAATAACTAGACGCGACTGATCCAATGATTTGGTTAAATAGTACATACTTACTAAATGATTCGCTTGATGGGGATCCCTCTTTAATCGAGGAACACCCCAGCTTTCATTAATAGGTACCCAAGCAACAATAGAAGGGTGATTATAATCGCGTTCTATCGCTTCTTGCCATTCAGACGAAATCCGTTTTATGGCTTTGTCTGTAAATGTATGGCTGTTAGCCATTTCACCCCAGACAAGAATTCCTAATTGATCTGCCCAATATAGATAACGAGGCTCCTCGACCTTTTGGTGTTTCCTCACTCCGTTAAAGCCCATATCTTTCGTTTTTTCGATATCTCTCTTTAAATCTTCATCCGTTGGGGCGGTTAGTAGACTAGCAGGATAATATCCTTGATCTAGAACCAGTTTCATATAATAAGGCTTATTGTTTAATTCAATTTTTCCGTCATTAATAGAAATTTTTCTCATCCCAAAATAGCTTTCAACTTTATCAACAATCTCATTTTCTACATTTAAACAGAGTTTAATCGTATAAAGAAATGGTTGTTCCGGGCTCCAAAGTTTTCCGTTACCGCTCTCGAAATCCTTCAACAAAACCACTTGTTTATTCTTGCGTTGAACAAGATTTACTTTACAAGACTCTTTTGCAACAACTAAATCTTGAGAATAGATTTCTATTTCTAGCTCTTGTTTTTCTGATCGGTTCTGAATAAAATATTCAACCGTTACTTCACCTGTATCGATGTTGGGTGTTAGTTTTACTCTATCAATGAAAGAGTGATTTACTGGCTCCAACCAAACAGTTTGCCAAATGCCGGTTGTTCGGGTATAAAAAATCCCTTCCGATTCCTCCTCCCAGTATTGTTTTCCACGCGGCTGCTCTAAGTCGGTTGATACATCTTCTACCCTTACAACAACTCTATTTAATCCCTCAATTAAATTATCTGTTATATCAGTAAAAAACGATGTATGCCCTCCTTCATGAGAAGTAACAAACTTTCCATTAACCCAGACAGCTGCACGATAATCAACGGCACCAAAGTGAAGATGTATTTGTTTCCCCTGCCACTTTTCTGGAATCATAAATGTTCTTTCATACCAAACAACATCATGGAACTCATTTGTATGAATACCGCTTAGTTTCGATTGAAATGGATACGGAACCGTAATTTCTTGTTGATAATCATGTTTTACATACCACTCTTCTCTTAAACCAATATTGTGATCATCGAATTCAAAGTTCCATTGGCCGTTAAGATTTAACCACTTATTTCGATTGAAATTAGGTCTTGGATATTCCGGTCTAGGAATCATATTAGTCATCGAGTTTTCTCTTCCAACATTAATTGCTTAAGAGTATCAACATTAATCGAAAGACTTTCATAAGGGTCCCGTTCAAATTCCTCCTGCTCAACCGTGAACCACTCAACACCAACTTTATTCCCTATCTTAATAAGCGAGGCAAAATCAAGTTGACCTCTTCCTATTTCAATACCAGTCTTTTTACCTTTAACTATTTTCATATCTTTAATATGCAGGGACACGACACGATTTTTATATATTTGAATGATTTCTAACGGGTCATGATCCGCGAAGCTAGCCCAATAACAATCTAATTCCATTTTCACTAAATCAGGGTCTGTGTGTCCAAATAGCAGATCAAATCCCGTTTCACTTCCAAACTGTTCAAATTCAAATGCATGGTTATGATATCCAAAAGTAAAACCTGCCTTTTTACATGTTTCACCAATTTGATTCAGTGTCTCTGCTGTTTTCTTATAATCATCAGCTGTCTGTCTCATTTCCTTTGGAAGCGCAGGACAAATAAGTAAGTTATTATCAATGGCACTATGGTATTCAAACGTCCTCTTTAATTCATCATCTAAAAGCTTCTCGATCCCTACATGTGCCCCTGCAACTAAGATTCCATTTTCTTTTAATACATTTTGTAGTTTGTCAGCTGGAGTATGATAAAAGCCCGCAAATTGGATTGCTTCGTATCCAAGCTCTGCCACTTTTTGAATCGTTCCTAAAAAATCTTTTTCGGCATCCTTCCACACAGAAAATAATTGCAAGCCAATTTTACTCAATGGAAATTCCCCCTAATTATTAAATAAGAGGCGACTTAAAGTAATACCTGCCGCCCCTCATTTCTGAAATTTTTTAGTTAAACTTGTACATGTTCACTTAATTTGACAGCTTCACCTTTAGCCGCTGATTCATATAGTCCGTTGATGATTTGTTGGAGATAAACGCCTTGTTTGGCGGTACTTAATGGTGTTGTACCTTCTAAACATGCGTCTACAAATCTACTAAGTTCAAGTTCATGATAATCTCTCTTTGGTAAATGTGCTGGAGTGAGATCAATTAACGATTCATGTTTTTCTTGATAGATCTTTAGTGGGAAGACATCTGCTCCACCATTGTCCCCCATTAACGTCACATTCATTTCATCAGCCTTCTCGACGTTAGCAGCAAATGCAGACTCCAATAGAATGGAAGCCCCATTTTTGAAAGTGATCATTCCGCGCGCCATATCTTCAACCGAGAAATTCTCCCAATCCCATGATCCCATGAGTCCTAGTCCTTTTCGGTTCCCAAGTTTTTGATAGGTTACTCCAAATACGGTATCCGGCTCTGGATAACCCATTAAATATAATGCCGTATCCAACATATGGACACCGATATCAATTAAAGGCCCTCCGCCTTGAAGTTCTTTGTTTGTGAATACACCCCATCCAGGAATTCCCCGGCGGCGCATTGCCGTTACACGTGCAGCATAAATATCACCAAGTTCGCCAGCGTCGATAAAGCGCTTTAACACTTCTACCTGTGGTGCATGACGATAATGGAATCCATAAGTTAGGATTTTTCCAGCCTTTTCAGCAGCGATGGCCATTTCCTCTGCTTCTTTTGCGGTCATCGCCGGCGGCTTTTCACATAGAACATGGCATCCTGCATTTAATGCGGCTATTGTGGCATGATAATGGAATTTATTTGGTGTACAAATACTGACCGCATCCAATTTTAAAGTCTGAAACATTTCTTCATAACTTCTAAAAGCATGAGGAATATTGAATTCTGCTGCTAATTGATCAGCCTTTTCCTTTACAACATCACTTACTGCAACTATCTCAACTTTTTCTCCGCATTTTAAATAGTTTGGAATATGTGCATGCTTTGCGATGCCGCCCGCTCCGATAATCCCAACTCTTAATGTTTTCCCCATTTTTCTTTCCCTCCGATTCATACTCTTTGTTTATCTATTATAATTTCAGCTGTTTCTACTCTTCGGCCTCGATCCTGCGATAGCAGTGCTGCCTGATTGATTAACGTTAACCCTTGAACATCAGTATCCGTAATGGTTGGTACTGTTTCATCAATGATCGAATTTACCCATTGCTCCATCGGCATAGGAAGTGCGTCTGGCAGCCTTTCAGGGGCATTCCATCCTTCGCCTGCCGATTTAGAATTTAAGCGAATCTTATTATCTTCTATTAATAAAGCTCCCTCAGTCCCATACAGTTCCAGCTGGAAAGGGCTGCGTCCTGAAAGAAATCCCGTTTCAATCGTTCCTAAAGCACCGTTTTCATATTCAATAATAGCGACGGAATTAACATCCACTTCATAGCCAAATTGTTTTTGTAACCTAGCTGTCACAGCTTTTACTGGTCCTGCAAGGCGATTGGTTAAATATATCGGGTGCGCCCCTAGGTCAATAAATGCACCACCGCCGCATTCCTCTTTATTAAAAAAGTGTTTGGGAAGCCATCCGTTTGGATTTCCCTCAAAGGGAACCGCACCATTATGTGCTAATCGGCAACGAATATAAGTCAGTTTCCCTATCAACCCTTCATTGACAACCTGCTGGGCGTATAAATAGTAATCTTCAGTTAGCCGGGGCAAAGAAACCATCAATTTTACTTTGTTTTTTTGGACTTCCTCATAAATCTCTTTACAATCTTCCACCGTAAAAGCCAGTACTTTTTCTGTAAAAATATGTTTTTTATTTTTTGCCGAAAGAAGTATGATCTCTTTGTGAAGGTTTGTTGGCGTATCTACAATGACTGCCTCAATCTCCGGGTTAGATAAAACTTTCATTAAATCTTGTTCAAAAGGAACACCTAGCTTTCTTGCCCACTCTTTCCCACGTTCGGCATTTTCATCCCAGACTACTTTGATTTCCAGATGTTTATTTTGATTTGCTTGATGTGCATAATCGTCAGCATGAACATGCCATTTACTTAATAAAGCAACATTTACCATTGAGTAACCTCCTTTTGCAAGTTTGATTTTTTATTAGAATGTAAAATTCATAGAAGTCAGGGGAAAAAACAAACTTATTTGCTTTTTCTCCTCACTACCTTTCTATCTAGAGAAAGCGTGCGAAACCAATTTACCTATAATAATCCCTCTTGACCTCGCACAAAAAATTCCAAATTAGCTTTGTTAACTCCATTCAAGCAAACGTATCTTCTGATAGAGGTACTACAATTACTTCCACACCTCTTTTTTCAATTTCTTTCAGGATTTCTTGATCGGCAAGGTCACTGGTAATAAACATATCTGCTTGATCAAAAGGGCAAAAAGGAGTTAAACCTGCTCTTTTAAGTTTGCTGTGGTCAGCCACAACAACAATCTTTTGTCCTGCAGAAACCATCGCCCGTTTCATTTCCGCATCATACAAATCAGAGCTTGTAAACCCATGCCTTAATGAAATTCCGGCTGTCCCAAGGAACACATAATCGGCATTGTAGTTTTGTAATTCAGTCTCTACCTGCGGCCCAACAAGACTCATTGAATTCTTCCTTAGTTTCCCGCCTAATAAGTAGATAGAGGCGGTTTCATCCTTGCTGCATTCCTCAGCTACGTTCATAGCATTGGAGATAATCGTCAAGTTACTTTTATCAGGTAAGTTTTTCCCCACATACCAAGTTGTCGATCCTGCATCAAATATGATGGTTTGGCCCTCTTTTATCAATTGGGCTGCGGCCTTCCCAATTAACTCCTTCTCACGAGAATATTGAAGTTTTCTTTTATCCACAGGAGGAATCAAGAATTGGTTTTGGTCTTCCTCTATTAAGACTGCTCCACCGTAGTTTTTCTCGGCAACGCCTTCTTTTTCAAGCTGGTTCAAATCCCGCCGGATTGTTTCTTCTGATACATGCAGCAAATCAACAAGATCAGAAACCTTTACACTCTTATTTTTTATTAATAGCTCTTTTATTAACTTACGACGCTGTGACACAATCATGTACTTTACTCCTCTTGTCTTAAGTAAGTGCTCATTAGACATTCTTATTCTTCCCACTCCAGTAAATTATTTTCCATTACTAGTTCGGACGAATCTTTTGGAATACGGAATGTCTTTATTTCTGACGGCTTAAACTTAGTCTTTATTTTTCGGTTCCATTTAGGAAGAGAAATGATGGCCGTAGTTTCATCATTTGCTGTTTCATAGGCACGCACAATAAGATCCTCATTGTCCTCCGCTTGCTTTATGACACTTACTATGACATTCTCAACATCAACAGACAAGAAAGAATCTTTTTGTGGAAGTGAACCTTTATGATAGGTTTCAATAATGCTAATTGGTTTTTGGTTCAATTCTGCTGCACGTTTTACAGTTCCAGCTGCTTCCCAATTTCCTTCATGCGGCAGCATGGAGTAAGTGAATCTTTGAATTCCCTGGTCAATAAATGAATAATATCGGTCTTCTTCCGGTACTAGCGGGTCATGATGTGCATAAATCGGGCTGCGAAGGACCGTCATACTCATTTCTTTGTTATGGATATCGAAGCTGTATTTGCCATCATTTATTAAGCTGAATCCGTATACTTCGCCTGTTGATGGATGAGTTCCAGAAGTATCAATCCAGTTTTGTCCAGGCTCTTCTTCTCCATTTCCCTCTCTAACAATGTGCCCATAAGGAATTTCATAGGTTGATTTTCTGAAGATAAGATCGACTGGGAACTTAAGCTTTAGTGCTTTAAATTGTTCCTGCCAGTTTATTGTACAATGGACATCAATCTGGTTTAACTCATTATACATGGTAAAGTCTTGAACGAGTGTCGATTTTCCATAGTCACTGATAACGCGGATGACAGATTTTACTGGACCATGTTCCACCAGTTTGACGCTGGTTGCTTTAAATGTGCCTGCTTCGCCATTAAATTGAAGAACATTATGCGACCATGTGTCGCTATGATCGTTAATGACGACTGGTCTTGCTGCTGGCCCTCCTAGTATTTCAAGGTGCTTTTGTTTATCAAATATGCTCGTGACAAATCCGGTTTGTTGATCGATTACAACTCGAAAATGGTGATTTTCCAAGCTAGTGTCACTTGCTTTGATGGATGTAAATTCTTTACCAGTTTCACGTTGAACGATTTTATATACCCGGTATCCCATTGAAGGAAGATTGGCAATAAAGCTGATCCTTGAACGGCCACCAGCCGTTGCCTGCGATTGAACCACTTGCATCGGAACTTGATTTCCCTCTTCATCAACTAAAATATCCTCTAGCTTTAATCCGCCTATTTCTTGTTCAACATTTACAGTACTGTTCCACGAATGAGGATTAAAGATAACAATCGGTTTCATCCCTTTTTCTTCTTCTATATCAATTCTCCAGGACAAAGATTGAATCGCGTAGTTGACACCCCGTTTAGCAATCGACATGGCCTCTCCGTGCATATCCCGGGCATCCTCATATGCTGCTTCAATACTCGTCCCTGCTAAAATGTCATGGAATTGATTGAATAATACATTTTTCCATGCCTGTTTATATTCAGAAGCCGGATATTTTTGTCCTGTCGTCCATTCCGCAAGTGCCGAGAATTTCTCAGCTTTAATCAGGGAATTTTCTGCCTCACGGTTCCATTTTTTAATTCCCGAATGAACAGAGTAGCATCCGCTTGCATGGTGCTGAAGGTCATCATGGACAACCGGGAACGGAAGATTCTTTGCCATGAGTTCATCAAAAAATTTATTTACTGTGCTAAAAACGAGCGTTGGATATGACGGATTTTCATTTAATTGTTTAATGCTTTCGATATTTTCCTTCGTTGGACCACCGCCATGGTTACCAACACCGTAAAATGTCATTAAATCATTAAATGGTGCTTTTAATTCTCCTGCATTTCTACGTATATGTTTTTCAACATCCTTGCCCCATGTACAATATTCAAATGGAATACGATAGGCTAAAACGCGTGAGCCGTCATCTGATTCCCACCAGAACAACCTTCCGGGCAGACCTTTTTCCTGCGGGCTTGGACGCATAAAAATATAATAATCCATGCCGCTTTTCTTTAATATTTGTGGAAGCATACCATGATGTCCAAAACTATCAACATTATAGCCAACCTTTGCGATTACCCCAAATTTCTCTTGGAAATAACGCTGTCCATAAAGACCTTGGCGTACAAACGACTCCCCGCTCGGGAGATTGCAATCCGGCTGAATCCACCAGCCGCCGACAATTTCCCACCGACCTTCTTGAATACGCTGTTTGATTTCTTCAAACATCTCAGGCTCATTGTTTTCAATCCATTCATAATTAGCGGCTGAACTATTCGTGAACACGAAATCTGGATACTCCTTCATCCGATCAAGCGCAGACCTAAATGTTGCTTTTGTTTCCTGGAATCCTTCCTGCCATTGCCATAGCCATACGGGGTCAAGATGGGCATTTCCAATCATATGTAAGGTTTTTTCTTTTGTTTTAGGCAATTGTTTTTCCATCATCGAAATATTCTTTTCAGTCATTTTTTGCACCTCCTAAAATTGGCAAATCCTTTATCGTTATAAGTGCTTCTGCATGCTGGCCGAAACGCCGCTTACCTACCGTAAGATCCACTGCAATTCGTTCCCTGTAACCCGTTGTTCCTGCAGGAATTGTAATGGATGTTGTAAATTGTGCTTCTTCATTGCCAGGCAGCTTCGTTTTGAACTCTCTCTTATTGATTTCCCAACTGGCTGGCGTGATCATTTTTGCCATGACTTCGTTTTCTTCTGGGAAAGGGTTCTTTATTTCAACGGTTACAGAAAAAGTTTGCCCTGACTGTACCTCTGTTTGGTATGGCTGAATGAACGCTCCAAAGCCTTCCGCCCCAAAATCCAGTTCATCTAATGGCAAAAGGTCTTTATGGAGCTGTTCAAGCACCTTCCCTTTTTCTTCGATTTGCAAAAGAAATTCCTCCGTTACGATGACAGGATCCCAATGTCCAGAAATAATTAGGTCAGGTTTAACAGACTTATAGAGTTCAGCACTGTCAATGTAGTCCGATATTCTGAATCGGTTATGGTACACATAATTGAATTGGCCATTTTCACCCTGATATTGGTCTCCAATTGCAAGAACTTTTTTCCCATCTACCATAAATTCAATAGCAGCCGCATATAGTGTATGCCCTGCCTGCTCATAAACAATAAATTCAAACTCTTCCCACTTAAATATTTGGTTTAATGGCAGCTGTTTATCCACTTTTATCGGATCATACCACACACACGGCAAATCATATTTTTTGGGGTTTTCCAATACTTCTGCCACGTTTTCAGGGCACCAAACCTCAGTTCCTTCTACATCCCGCAATAGGTTTATTCCCGCCACATGATCATCATGAAAATGGGTTGGAATGACAACATCGATTTTTTCAACCCCGTACTGTTCCTTTAACCTTGAAAGAGTATATAACCAAGGTCTTCTTGAAGCCCTGTCACTCCCAGATCCGATTCCGCCAATAAAATCGTAACCAAAGTCAATAAACAGCGCTTTGCCACTTTGCGATAAAACGACATAGGCATTGGACATGCTTGTGCAGTTTTGCAATAAATGAGGTGTAATGGCTTGATATGGATTTTCCCGCAATTTAAATAATCTTGGATTCTGCTTTCTTTGTTCCATCAATACGGCATAACGCTCAATTAGGAGTTCCATAGCTGAAAATGGCTCCTCCATTATTTGCCCATGAGAGGGCAGAAGCAAATCAGGTTCCCGATCTTTTAAATCCAATAGCGAAAGCACACTTAAAGCAATACCCTCACCACCGTTGTAGGACCATTGTGTAGCCGCTAACGACCAAACCTTTCCAGGGGCATAAATCAGATCACCTGTAAACGCTGTCTTCTTATCGTCAATTTCCGCTATTATGGTAATGGAACCGATTGAATGGCCAGGGCTGGGAATAATCGTGAACTTAATCCCGTTTATAACATGTGTAGAATAATCTTTTAATGTTTTATACACTGGTACAGATTGAAGGAGGGAAAAACGGTCCTGTCTCATATTGTAGTTGTTATTAATTTCCCTACCCAGCCAATGTTCATCGATATATTGAAATAAATCTTGTTCATTTTGAGGTACCCAAATTCGGATCCCTTCCTTAACAGCAGCAGGAAGCCCCTGGCACTGATCCCGGTGGTGATGGGTCATGAAAACATCTGTTACGCTCTCAACCCCGATTGTATCAAGATGCTTGAGAACATTTCCATCCCCAAAGTCAATTAAGACCGCCTTTTCTTCGGTCTTAATCACGTATACATTACATGTATCTTCATATAAGTAAAGATTTGTTGAGATTTTCTTCATCACAATATGAATGACCCCATTTCCCAAAAAACTTTCGACTTATGCCTGAAAGCTTTCTGCCTGTTCAGCGCTACCAAGAAAGTACTTGATTTTTTCAATTACTGTTGCCTCAACTGCATTTTGAGCAATTTCTAACTGCTCCTTTGAAAGTCCTTTGCACTCCTCGTTTGTCATTCTTTCTTCCCTGCCAAGGGCGTTTAAAAGTGCAAGTTCTAAATCGGTTGCGATATTAACTTTACTTATACCGCCATTCGGAAGCTTTGTCGCCTCTTTAATCATTTCAGATGGTACACCAGATCCTCCGTGGAGAACTAAATGAACCGGGGTTAATTTTCTGATTGCCTTTAAGCGGTCAACGTCGACCTTTGGCTGTTTGACTAGATAGACACCATGTGCCGTTCCGACCGAAACAGCCAGCGCATCACAGCCTGTCTCGTTCACAAATTGCAACGCTTCTTCCGGATCGGTGTAAAGCTCTTCATCGTTGTCAGTTTCTACAAAATCAGTTGTTCCGATTTTTCCTAGCTCCGCTTCGACAGAAACACCTTTTGCATGGGCAAATTCAACTACTTCTTTACTGATGGCAATATTTTCGTCCAGCTCTTTTTCAGAAGCATCAATCATAACAGAAGTAAACCCAGCTTCAATCGTATCCTCAATAACAGAAAAATTCTTTGTATGGTCAAGATGAAGGACGACTGGCACTGTGATTTTCTCTTCCTCCATTGCCTTGTAAAATTCTTCACCAAATTCAAACGGGGTAATGCCATAGCGAATTAATTCTTTTTCGGATATTTGGACAATCAAAGGAGATTTTGTCTTTTCCCCTGCTCGTAAAACCGGACGAATCATCGGTGTATATCGTGGTGAGAATGAACCGATTGCATACCCCTTTTTTTCAGCTTCTACTAAGACTTCTTTTAGCGGCAGTACATTTAATAGATTAATATTCTTTGCCATAAACCTTGTCCCCCTTTGATTTCGTTTTCATTAAACCGTTACAGCCTAGCGAAAACTTTGATAAAAGTTCCGCAAATGTAGTTGAAGACCCATATACCCTTCTTCGTACAAGCGTTTATATTCATAATGGTATTGCTGATTAGGTGTTATTTCTTTAAGATTAGTATATTGGATTGCTTTCGCAGCTTCTTCTTCGTTCTTATAAATCCCTGAGCAAATCCCTGCTGTAATAGCCGCTCCAAGCAGGGTCGCTTCATTTAGCTCCGGAATGGTCAAATGGCAGTTTGTAATGTCTGATTTTATTTGCATCCAGTAATGGTTTTTTGTCCCTCCGCCAACAGAAATCATTTGATTAATCCGATGTCCCGCCATTCTTTCAGCTGCTCTGCGAATCGATTCCAGTTCATATGCAGTTCCCTCCATCATCGCTTTCAAAAGATCTTCACGTTTATGAGATGTCTTGAGACCGATGAAAGCTGCTCTTGCGAATGGGTCGGGCTGTGGGGAACCACTCCCAGATAAGTATGGATAGTATAAAATACCGGACGGCCCCTCAATTACTTTGGCTGATAGACTCATAATTTCATCATAGGACATTTTTTGATCAGAAAACTGCTCTCTAAACCATTCAACTGAACCTCCAGAGGCTGAAATTCCTCCCATCCAAAAGAATCTGTCCTTCACGACATGACATCCAAACGTAATACCTGATGCAAATTCCAGTTCCGTAAGCTGCTTTTTCTCTATCGCCCCTATTAGTGTTTCAGCGGTACCAATAGAATCAAATACATTTCCAGGGGTGATAGCACCAACGGCAAGGGCAGCTACGAGGTGGTCATGGCCTGCAACTGTAACAGGTATCCCTCTGGATATTCCAAGCTCCTCCAACTCTGTCGACAGAGTAACTCCCATTTTTGTTCCGCTTTGCAATGCTTCCGGAAATAATTGGTTCGGAAGATTAAAATGCCTAATCCAGTCCTGGTCCCATGCATGTTGATCAATCTGAAACGCATAGGTTCTTGCCGCCAAAGAATAGTCTGTTGCAAAATTACCGGTAAGCATAAAAGCAATAAAATCTGAAGCTGACAGCCAGACCGCCCCGTCCAAAATGTCTGCTTGCTGCTTTTTTAAGCGTATGATTTTTGCAAGCCCATATTTGTAACTATTGTGGAGACCGGTTTTCTGAAAGCGATGCAAAGGGTTATCCTCATTGGAAATTTCCTCAGCTTCGGCTTCAGCACACCGGCTGAACCATGGAATGAAATGGGTCCTTGGTTTTCCTGTTTGCCTGTCCACGAGGAGCCCAGTTTCTGCCATACTTGTAATGCCGATAGCAGATACTTTTTCATCACAGCAGGGCATAATCTCCTTTAAACAACTTGTAATATTTCCCCATATATCATCAGGTAAATAATACGGTTCTCCTTGCTTGGTATAATGGGCAATGGTTGGACGAACAGCTATCTGAATAACGGATCCATTATCTTTAAATACCCCTGCCTTACAATGAGTAGTCCCAATATCAATCCCAAGTAATGCCATTAATTAAACAATTCCTTCCTTTAAAATTCCATGAGGTTCGGATTATCCCTTGGATCCTGCTGTTAAGTTCATTCCTTCAATGAAGTAACGCTGGAAGAAGAAGAAGATCGTGATAACTGGAAGTAATACCATAATCGATCCTGCCATCAAAAAGTTCCATTGCGTATCATTTTGACCTTTAAAAATTTGCATTCCCAATTGCAGCGTATAGAGAGACTCATCATTTATGTATAATAATGGACCAAGAAAATCATTCCATGCTCCGTTAAAAGAAAAAATGGCAACAGTAGCAATCGCAGGTTTTGCCAGTGGAATGAAAATTTTCCACCATATATAAAGATGATTTGCTCCATCAATTTTGGCTGCTTCAATTAGTTCATTTGGTATCGTCAAAAAGAACTGTCTAAGCAAGAAAATATTAAAGGCACTTCCAAAAAAAGCAGGGAGAATTAACGGTAAATAGGTGTTTAACCATCCCAGCTTTGCATAAATCACATATTGCGGAACTAGTGTAACAAATCCGGGAATCATCATCGTTGCAAGGACGCACGCGAACAAAACATTCCGGCCTTTAAACTGGATCTTTGCAAATCCGTAAGCGATAAACGAGTTTGCCACAACATTTCCGATGACAACGAAAAAAGTAATAAACAGAGTGTTTAAGGTATATTGCAAAAAAGGACCTTTTTGAAGTGTTGTTAAATAGTTTTCCCAATGCCATTCTTTCGGTATAAAGGTTGGCGGATAGGTCATGATTTCTTTCATATCCTTCAAAGAGGTGGCGATCATCCACCAGATTGGAGATAAAATTAACAGACTTCCTAAAATGAGAATGATTAGGACAATGGTTTGACCAGTTTTTTTCTTGAAATTCGCACTTTTAAAATAATTTTCCTTTGTTTGGGCTGCTGTACTCATTTCCGATCCTCCCCTTCATAATGAACCCAGCGTGGGGCAATCTTTAGGTTGAAAACTGTTAATACAAGGATAATGATGAATAATACCCATGACATGGCCATTGCGTAACCCATATCGAAAACCTCAAACGCTTTGTTCCACATATGTAAATTGAAGAATACCAGTGAATTGGCTGGTCCTCCATCTCCACTGTCACTCATTACGTAGGCTTCCTGGAATATCTGGAAGGCCCCAATTGTACTCGTCACAAGATCAAAAAAGATAACTGGGGTAATCATTGGCAATGTAATATGAAAAAATTTCCTAAACGAGCTTGCCCCATCAATCTCAGCTGCTTCATATAAGGACGGTGATACACCTTGAAGGCTTGCTAAGTACAAAAGCATTCCGCCGCCGACACTCCACATTTTCATGAAAATTAAGGCGTTCTTTGTCCAGGAAGGATCTGTCAGCCATGCAGGACCTTCAACCCCTACAAAACCAAGCAGTGTGTTTACCAATCCTGAAGAAGGACTTAAAAGCTGCATCCAGAGCAAATAAACGCCTACACCGGATAAAACAGCCGGTAAATAAAAAATGGTTCGAAATACTCGCATCCCCTTTATTCCCTGATTTAAAAGAACAGCAAGCAGGACAGCCCCTGCTGTTGTTAACGGCACAGAGACGATGACAAAATAAAGCGTATTTTTCAGTGAGAGCCAAATGATTGGGTCATTTGTAAACATTTTTTTGAAGTTATCAAGACCGATAAAATCCATTTTTGAAGTGATGTTGAAATTGGTAAAGCTTCCATAGAGGGAAAATAACAGTGGTCCAGCCATAAAAAACAGAAACCCAATGATCCATGGTGCTATAAAAAGGTATCCTTGCAATCCTTCTTTTCGCTGTAACGAGGCGTTAACTTTTGATTTTTTTAATTTTTTTGTAACTACTGGTTTGTCTGAAATCATTCTTTCCATCTCGTCCATCCCTTCTTTCAAGGTTAAACAATCAGGGAGCGAATTGATGTCACTCCCTGAACAATTTACTATTATTATTTGTTACTTTTAACCAACTCTTCTACTGCCTTTTGTGCGGCATCCAATCCTTCTTTCGGTGACTTTTTCCCTAATAGAACCAATTCAAGCTCAGGTTTAATTAAATTGATATAGTCAGGTGCTTCAATTGGCGTTGGCGTTAGCAAAGTTTGTTTCATGTTCTCATTTGCTGCCGAGTACACCAACTTGCCAGCCTCTGTAAAATCTGCACTACTAGAAGCTTTTTCTGCTGCTTCTTTGTTTGCAACAATATCAAAGTTTTTCACTGCCCAGAATTCTTGTGCTTGAACGTCAGTTAAATACTTCAGGAATTCCCAAGCTTCATCAGGATGTTTTGCTCCTTTAGGAATTTCAGCGACAAATCCGCCGCCCCAGCTTGAATTTCCGCTTCCTTCTTCCATTGCTGGCAGAGGTGCAACGCCGAAGTTTATTCCTTCACCATAATCTCTTAGTTTCGTGAAGAAATTTGCATTATCAGTAGTCATCGCCATTTTACCAGCAACAAATGGATCTGCCGTTTGCTCACCAAATTCTGCCTTAAAATTATTAATCGTTTTATCACCGTAATAGTCATAATACTTTTTCACCCATGTTAACGCTTTTACGTTTGTTTCATCATTGATAACTGGTTTATTTGCGTCAAAATCCCAGTAGCCTTTTCCGTCTGCATTCATCATCCAGACATCTGATTCAATTCCATAGTTTGGGAGATAACCGATTCGTTCGAATTTATCTCCTTTTTTCACATCTAGCTTTTTACCCATTTCTTCTAACTCTGCCCATGTTTTTGGTGGTGTATTAGGATCAAGGCCAGCTTCTTTAAACATATCTTTATTCCAGAATAAAAGACGTGTATCTGTGTTGAATGGCAATGCGTACGTTTCCCCTTTGTACTGAGTAGCATTAAATAATTCTGGGAAGAAGCGGTCCTTTACTTCTGGATCCTTCTTCAAATATTTTTCAAGATTCGTAATTTGATTGTTTTCCGCCCTGGTTCCAACTGCGTTTATGTCGTTAATGATTAAGTCTGCTGGATTTCCGGAGGCGATTGACGCTAAGTTTTTCGTCCAAATATCCCCAAATGGCAGATATGTATGTTTTACTTCAATTCTGTCCTGAGATTTATTGAAATCATCGATAATTTTTTCAATGATTGGCCTGCGTATTTCAGAACCCCAAAAAGTCCAGAAATCGATAACAACTTTTTCACCGTCTTTAGAATTGCCGCTAGACTTTGTCGATCCGGATTCTTTGCTTGAACAGCCAGCTAGGATTAAAGAGAAGCTTATTACTAGGATTAACAGCGACACTAATGTTTTTCTTACTGTCTTCATTCATTTTCCCCCTAAATATATTATTTTTGTTTGGTCACAACCCCCACAAATTGCTGATCTGTAATTGTAAATTTCTCTCCCTCCATTTTTTCTCAGAGACTTATGGAATTATATCGTTTCTCGGTGCATTGACTGACGTTTATTGCGGGATATTGTGGGCTTATTACTATTATTATATGAATGCGCTTTCATGTCAATTAATTTTTGAAAATTCTATTAATCTTTTTGACCATTTTCTTAAAATTACACAAACAGTAGTCAAAATCCTTAATCATTAGCTAATTCTGGTAGCGCATTAATGATAAAATGTGCAGAAATTGTGCTTATTAAAGCTATTAAACTCACAAACAGTAATATTCCAACGCCCGTAGCAAACATAACAAGCAACAAAACCAACAAAAAGCCACACGACATCAAAAATGTGATAACAGGGTTACGGACTCCTAGCATAAAAGAAAAAAATAGGGTTTTATACCACGGGAACTGATAGCGCAGAAAAACAGGAAAACTATAGGACACGGCAATTAAAAATAATAAGCTAAACAACAATAGTCCATAGCGAATGGTCACAAAGATATCAGAAACCGCATTTCTTAGAATCAGCAGGTCTAAAAATAATAAACCTCCAATCAGCACAATGGAAAGTCCGAGCGAATAGCTTTTTAGAAATAATCTCTTAAACTCACGGAAATAGACTTTAAAATTTGGCTCATACTGATCTCCCCTAACCCATTTGTCCATTACGCTAAACATTGAAGCTGTTGCTGGGATCACGGTAATGACCGGTAATGAAAACAATATCCAGATTGCGTTTAAATATAATAGTCTCCACAGCCACTCCATTAAAAAAGTAAGCGCTCTGCCCATATCACTCTCTCCTCTCATGTAAACAAAGAGATTGCCGGCGAACACCTTTTAAGCAGTCTCGGCACTCTCTGACGCCGTTCCTATTTAACTATTTACCTATTTATCAGCTTCAAGGACCTCCCGTGCTTTTAGGGCAACTGATAGAGATTGAATACTATCTGTATAGGTTGCTAGCACAAATTCAGGATTTTTTTCTTCAATAGCCTTCGCGAATGCTTCCAGTTCAAGCTGATATAGCCCATGTTCCTCCGCCTCGAAGGATACTTCTACCCCCTCCACCTTACCGCTTACACTTCCTTTAACAAGATCAAGTGTTAAATGCAGCTGGTCGGAAATCAGTTCTATTTGAGTAAATACATCCGGATAGGACCAAGTATGGGTATGATTTTGTAATATTCCATTTTGGTATTTCATCAAAAGGGTAAAGCTATCCTCAACCGTAAAGTCCCCGCCTTTTTGAACAACCAGATTGCCTTGGTAACCTGTTACTCGCTCTACTTCCCCAAGCAGATAGCGGGAGAGATCAAAGATATGAATCGCCTGATCAAATACAGGCCCACCTGAAATTTCTTTATTAAAAAACCAGCGCGGCCAGTTTGGACGAAGTGCTAAACCATCAAGCATGGCACTGCGGACCCATGCAACCCTTTTGCCTTTAATAAGTTCTTTTAAGTAGGCAACAGCAGGACTGTACCGGTACATAAAGCCAACACTGTTAATGACCCCAGTTCGATCTAATATCTCATCGACTTTTTTAGCCATCTCAAGATTTTTTGCAGGCGGTTTTTCTATAAGACAATGGATCCCCCGTTCCGCTGCTTCACGGACAAGAAACTCTCGCACTTCTGGAGGTGTACAAATTATGACTCCATCAGGCTTACTTTCCTCAAGCATTTTCACATAATCAGTAAAACCCTTCACACCAAATTTATTTGTGGCTTTTAAGAGGGTTTCTTCATTTAATTCACAAACACCAACCACTTCAATTCCAGCTATTTTCTGCATCGTACTTAAATGCCCCTGGCCTTGCCAGCCAGTGCCAACTACTGCAATCTGTACCATCATTTCATTCTCCTCATCGTTTTTTGGTTAAACCACTATTAATGCATAACCGACTAGGAATCAGACTTGCTTTCATCTAGTAAACTCTTAACCCATTGAAGAGCACTGGCGCAGTCATCAGTTGGATCATAATCCCCCGCTTCTTGCTCGATTGATACCGTCCGGTCATAGCCAATTTCTTTTAGGGCATATACACACTCAGCAATACCGGCAATTCCCGTTCCAAGTGCGACAGGATTATGCATACCTGCTTCCCTTACATCTTTTAGATGTACATTAAGTAAGGAATCCTTTAATTGCAAAATCGCTTCAGATGCAGAAAAGTCCTGTGTTCCATACCACCCCGTATCAACAACCGCACCAAGCAAGTCTCCATAATCACCGATAATCGCCTTGATTTCATCAGGATGCTTTTCTGGATGGTTCTCTACACCAACCTTGATCCCAAATTCATTACATAGACTATAAATGACCGGAGCTGACTCTTTGGAAATGCCGCTTGTAATTAAGTCAATTCCTAGCATTTTGGCTGTTTCAAAACACAGCCTCGTCCATCTTGGATAGCGGATTGGGTCTCCAAGCGAACAAGAATAAGAATAGACGCTTAAACTATAGCTCTGCCAAATTTTCTTTAATTCTTCTGCAAAATAAGGAGTCATAAATTTAGGAAAAGCATGTCCCATCCATAGTTCGATATTTTGAAACCCCGCACCTCGAATATCATGGCAAATTCGGTCGAATTCTGCTAAGCTAAAGGTTTCAATTACTTTGCGCTCAGCTTCTCCCCATGCATCCATACTTGATTGGTAGTTCGTTGCACGGGCAAAATAATTTGCAGTTTGAAAGCCAATAATCATTGTGAACACCTCTATAAAATTTATCCGGAAAATGTCCCCGCTGTTACAATCCGGTGGTACGAATTTCTTCCTAAAGCACCTTCTGGCATTTTCCATGGAGCATCGTGGTTGAGCCTCTCGACTTCTAACTCTTCAATCCGGTCAATCTCACCATTTAGCCACTGGTCAATTCGATACTCTGCAGATTCTAATCGTGAGAGTATTCCTCCGTAGCGGATATCAATGATTTCCCAGCCAAAAGGTTTCATGGTTGAAAACCATAAAGAACGGTGAAGCTTACGTAAATCATCGACCAGATTTCGTAATGTTGGCAGTTCATCTTTCAGGTATGTTAATTTCTGTTTATCATTTTGATCAAAGGCACCCTTTAATTTGACACCTATGTCTGCTTTAATACTCAATACATGAGCCAGCTGAGTATAAAAAGTAAAAATCCCTGCCCAGCTTGTATTCCGGTCTTTCGCTTTTTCCAAGCGTGAAGCCAAATTTTCGTAATGTTCACTTAACGGCAAGGAACGAATATTCTCATCATATAAACCGAGTAAAACATCCTGCCACAACAAAAATTTAGATGGATGTGATTCATGCAGGTTATCCTTTGAAACACCAGGTGTCTCATCGAATTCATTTAAGGTAAGAAAGTCATCCCAATTGCCGCCGGTGCAAAAATTGAACCGTTCGGCTAATTTCTCTTGACTCACTTCACTAGCATATCCATGTTCGGCAAACAACTGCAGGCCAGCCAATCCGGTAAATGGATGTGTTTCTGCTCCATTATCGCCCCACATGGTAGCGAATACTTCACGGATTCCTTCTTTTTTACAAGCTTCTAAAGCCGCATTCGTGGTAACGATTGTTTTTCCATAGTTCGGAGCAATGCCATTCCATGTCCATACGCCACCGGCGAAGATCGGCTCTGAGCCAAATTCTTTATGTTTTCTCAAGAATGTTCGGTAAAATTCTTCATCCGTATGATAATAATCCCAATAAACAAATTGAACATTTTTTGGCATAGATTTAATAACGTTCTCCGGGATGTTAGCATTTAAATCATAGTAATTTCCTGATTTGGAACCGAGTCGAAAATACATATCACTCCAAATCATCGGTTTTAAGGCTAACTTTTCAACAAGTGATACCACCCTGTGAAGATGCTTATTCATAATATCAAAGCGTTTTTGATATCCATGCTCCTCCAAATATTTCCCTAGGCCAAGCTGGTGCGCTTCGTCCATTCCAATATGGATACGCTTACTTCGGAATGGTCGTGAGGCAGCTTTTATCAACTCTTCAATAAATTCATAGGTTTCTTCATTATCAGCTAATAAAATATCAGCGGTATCTCTTATTCTTGCTGCATAATTCCATTTCAGCGCCTCTGTTAAATGGGCGAGTGTTTGAATACATGGAATCATTTCAATGCCGAAATGATGGGCATAGTCATCACATGCTTGTAATTCCTGCTCAGTATATCGGCCCCGCATATAACCGAAATATGGATATTTCTCAACAGTAAAGGTATCCTCTGTGTACATCATGACAATATTCAAACCCATTAAAGCCATTTTTCGTAAAAGGGTTTGAATCCCGTCTACGGTCATTACGGCATTACGCGAGCAATCCACCATAACACCATTTGTTTTAAATTGTGGCTCTTCAGTTATTTCAAATTGATTACTTTCCTTAAACTCCTGCAGCCACAATCCTAATGCACGAAAAAAGTGTATTTTTTCTTGATAGCGGATTACTCCATGGTCTTTCTGGCAGCCAACCATTAATGGACCCATTATTTGTTCCACACGGATAGGAATTCCATCTTTCGATTGCTGAATATCTAGCTCTCTACAAATAATCTCTAATCCTTGTTCAAGCCCCTGCAACTCACCACTAAAATTAATATTCATCGTAACACCTACAATTCAAACCAATGGTTTTGATTCAGTTTCTTGTACCAGAAATAGCTATCTTTTTTCGTTCGCTTCAATGTATGATAATCAACATGAACAAGACCGAACCGCATACTATAGCCATAGGACCATTCATAATTATCCATCAATGACCAAATACAGTAGCCTTTTAAATTCACACCGGATGATAGCGCACGACTAATCTGTGTTAAGTGCTGCTTTAAGTATTTGATTCGTTTATCATCACAAACACGACCGTCGACTGGATTCTGATTATAAGTTGCACCATTTTCAGTGATGTAGATTGGTACATCGCCATATTTATTTTTAATATCCATCAAAACCTTGTAAAAGGCATCCGCATAGATGGAAAACCCGATGTCAGTTTTATCAAATAAACCATCAAGATGTTCACAATCAAACGTTCCATTTCCTTCTTTATATCGCGATACCGTTCCAGTATAAAAATTGATTCCTAAAATATCGATAGGCTGCGAAATGATTTCCATATCGCCTTCTTGAATGTTTACTTTTGCCCCTTTTTTTGCAAACCAATCTACTAAAATTTGCGGATAGCTTCCTTTAAATACAGGGTCTAAAAACCACTCCATAAACCATGCTGAGATCCGCTTACAAGCCTCGATATCTTCTGTTCGATTGCTATATGGTTCATACCATGTAACATTTGGTGCAAAACCAATTTCTCCAGGAACACCAAGTTCTTTAAATCGCTTTACAGCTCGTCCATGTGCCAGTAAAAGGTGATGGGCAACATCAAGAGATGTTTGAAGGTCTTTTTCCCCTGGAGCCTGCTCACCGACGAAATATCCTAAAAAGGAAACACACCATGGTTCATTAATCGTTAACCATGATTTAATTTTTCCTGAAAACTCACGGAATAGTAAATCGGAATACTCAACAAATGCCTCAATCGTTTGTCGATTCTTCCAACCGCCTTCATCTTGAAGAGCCTGCGGTAAATCCCAATGATAGATGGTACAAAGTGGTTCAATTCCGTTTTCTAATAGCCTATCAACAAACTGATGATAGTGGTCTAGCCCTTTTTGATTGATTTCTCCTCTTCCGTCTGGAAAAATTCTTGGCCATGCAATGGAGAAACGATAGGTATTAACACCTAATTCTTTTAATAAGGCAATATCTTCATCCATACGATGATAGCTGTCACAAGCGATATCACCATTGTCTCCATTTAGGACCATACCAGGAATTCGGCTATAGGTATCCCATATAGACATACCTCTGCTATCTTCATTATAGGCACCTTCAATTTGATAGGATGCTGTTGACACACCAAAGCGAAAATCTTTAGGAAAAGTAATAATTGCCATGATTTTTTAACCCCTTTCTTTAGTAACCATTTATATTCTTCTTGAGATGGCTTCATTTTCGATAGTCTGATCCGTAATTAGGATATATGGTTGAGAGCGGAGACGATTCATATTCTTTTCGAGCCAGTCACTCCACCTTTTTTGGTCTTTTTTAAGGCCGAGTCCGCTTAATCGTTTTAATTCTGTATTTGCCTGCTTACTAAGTAAGGAACGTACATCATCTAGATAGTTAATTAATATTTCATATCCTTCATAACTACCGCTCCGTGCTAATGCCCTTCCGATGGCTAATTCAAGGAGTGCGCGTCTTTCTAAGAAGAAGTCTGCTTGATGACCCTCATAACAATACTGATTGCTTATAGCTGGAATGGATAGCAGCTGCTTAAGGAATGGAACTGCATCCTCAGCACCTAGTTTTTCAGCACCAACACAAAGCGCATGAATATAGTAAAAAATCCCCCACATTTTATCTGTAAAGTCTTCTTCAGATGGATTTAGTAACTCGGCCACTCTCTGCCAAACCTTAATAGCCCGTTTATCTCTTGTTAATCCTAATGAATATAGTAAATAACACACATCTGGCATTGCCCCATGGTCAGGCGGCATCATAACATACAATATATCCGCTGTCCGTTTAGGAAGCTGTTCCCCTTGAAGCATGTTCATTATTTCTGAGATTAAGGTTGGCACTCCAGTTGTTGACCCATACATGGCTAATGCCTGAGCGATTCGCACCTTACGAGTACCGACCGCTCCCGAGTATGCTTTTTCAAGGAAAGGAATAATGCGTTTCCCCACTGTAGAAATTTCAACAAATGGTATTCGTTGTTGATAGATTTCATTCATCCGCATATTCGAGTATTCATAGAGAGGCTCATCCACCTCAATGGAATCAATCAGTGCAATTAATTGTTCATCAGAATATTGAAGGGGCTCAGTAGTTCTTGTCAAAATATGTTCAGGAATCAAGCCCTCATTCACGATTTTCTTCTGTAAAATCAAATACTCTATTTGTCTAGGAAATTTATTTTCCTTTACAGCCATCGAAGCAGCTAATGCTGCAATCCCACCGAGATTTTCTAAATCAGATTGCATTCGAATCGCTGGCAGTGCATCATGGGTGGCAGAAATTGCTTTACCGACCACTAAAATCCCATCCAGCCCTTTTGGTAACAGCATTCTGTATGGGATTTCGATTTCAAGGTTAGGTGGAATGAAACCGGCATGCAGCCAGTTTGCTTCGCTAATCCCCTTCATATCATGGTTGCTGAAATGAATATTAATACAATCTGGCCAGCTCCTATGCAGTAATTGATCACTCATATTCATCACAACATCCCCGATAATATGGCGGCTTTCACGAGGAGCTACATAGATTCCATGATCATGACAGCCATCAACGTCTACACTCCATCTTCTTCTTCCTGAGAGAATTGCTCTTGTGTAGTCCTGTACATCTGACACATTCACCATACTCGTAAAATTATTTTGTAATTTTCCCGGTTTGTTATATTGAGCCAAAGAATACCACATCGTAACGTGATCACGAGCAGCCCCATAGACAAATTCGGCCCCTGCAAAAGCTGCAAGATCACCATCACCGGTTGCATCAATCACACAGTCTGCTATTAGGGAACATGCTCCCCATCTTGTCGCAATCATACTTCCGCATACACGAGTCCCTTTTGTAATTGATCCAAAGGTAATCGTATTGAACAGCATTTCAATTCCTAAACGGTCTGCTAATTCTAACAGCGCATACTTTTTCGCCTCAATATTCCATTTATGACCCTTATAGTTAATTCTTTTCTGGACATCATGGACGAGTTTCGTTATCTTCTCCGCATAACCATGGCGCTTCCCAAACCAATAGCTGTCAACTCCACCGAATGTACCTGTTCCCCCAAGCCCAGGATTGAGGTCAACAAGGATGGTGTTCATTCCTTCCTCCGCAGATACAATCGCTGCAGCACCACCACTAGAGCCGCCCCCGGCAACAAGCACCTGGGCTCTTTTAGAAAGGAAGACTTCTTGAGTGGGAACGTTCCCGAAATCAAGACTCTTTTCTAAAAAATCTACCGGAATTCTCACTTCATACTCAGCGATACCTTCAGAAGTATAACCTTTAACTTGAATTACCTGCTGATTTATCATTGAGAAATCAGTTACTAATTCCGCAAACTGTTCGCCAAAGGCTGCTGCCTTTACTGGATCAAGCCAATTCGTATTATTATTTTCATATAGGTCTTTATAAAAACTCCACACGTTGGGATGGTTAACTGTTAATTTTTCAAGGCAAAAATTTGGAGCGGTCTGTCTGTCCATACAATATGGACCCTTTAATTCATATGAACTTGCAGATAACAACGCTTTACTGAACGCTGGAACCTCTTGAATTAAATACTCACCAAGCGAGATTCCTAGTTTTTGGGTGATTGTTTCACGAATCCGATTTCCTTCTAAACTGTTTTCAGCCTCTAAACATATTTGGTATTCCACATAGACATGACCATTCTCATGATAGCCATGATAAAGGGTAACCCTATTTTCCTTTATGTTTAAGTCTGTTGGAACGTATATTTCAGTTTGGTCCATCTCTTGGACATTCGTAAACTCTAAAACTCGCTTATAGAATCTCTGCTCTTTTTCATCGGCAGATTTCAAAACTTCTCCGGTTAAAAAGGTAGTTATAGCCGTTTCCGTTGAATCGACAATTCCTTTACACCGAATCAGTTGCCGTCCTGATTTATTGGCGATCACCAATCCATTCCAATCAGCTTCAAAGCGAGTGATAGTGATTGGCAGTGAACTATACAATAATTCGACACGAGCAGCAAATAATAGGTCCTCAAGATGTATTTTCAATTGATCCATCTGAAAAACAATTATATTTCCATTCTGAACTGGTTTCCCACATGTATCTATACAAGAGTCGATTAACTGTGTTTTTGATGACTGATATTGCTCGACCCAAGGACTAAGTGTAGCTGTCAGTTCGCTGCCTAAATATGTTCTTGATTCCACCACCATTACACGTTTACCTTGCTTCGCAAATTGCAATGCACTCGCAATACCTGCAAAGGATCCACCGAGTATGACGACATCGACTTCTGCTAAAATAGGAATATCACTGGCAGGCAATTGATGTTTTTTCACTTTCATTACCACCTTCACCCTAGTCCGCTATTTCTACTTCTAGAAGCACTTCGCCAACAGCAGTTTGACAATCAATCGTATAAATATGCTGGTTAACAGAATCCGTTTCGATCGATACCACTTCACCATTAACGGTTGCTTTTAATGGTAGTCCTTCAGACATGAATGCAAAGACTCCGCCTTCTTTTAACGTTAGCTTCAAACAAGACTCTGTGTTCCAACTATTTATAATTCCATGATTACAAATAAACTTATCGATAAGCCCAATCGGAGTAATCGAATCTGTTACTGGAATCAGGAGGTATATAGAACTACCATTCTCGGCTAATTCGATCTTGATCCGTTCTTCTTTTTTCATCTTCCAATGTCTCTTTGATATGACATCAAAAAGGATGAACTCTTCTCCTGCTAAATTAGGCACATCAAGTGGTCCGATAGAACCTTTAACGATTTCATTTTCTTCATAAATATTAAATGCAGCGACAACACCTACACCTTTACTTGAGTTCCAAATTTTAAGCGGCACCTTCGTTTTGAATGGATTAATAAATAAACAATCCTCTGTTGGCGCTCCAGGCTGGTCACAGCGTATAATTCGGCCATCCTTGTAAATTAACGGCCAAATCATTTCTGGATTCGTGGCATCAACAGCATCACTGAAATAAATTGGTCCACCACTAATGACGCGTAAAATCATATTTTGCTGATCATCATGGTTCTTCGTCCAATACATATCCCAATCGCCCCAATAGAAGGCACCGTGGTAAAAAGAATTATAGGCATTTTGCAACGCATGTTCTTTAAAACCATTCATTTCTTGCGGGACAAAATCATCGCTATTCCGTGAAACAGCGGAGTAAGGACGATGCCAGATATTTTCCTCAGCCATTCCCATACAGTTAATAACCGTATTATTAAAATGTAAAGAACAAGACGCTTCAAGTGCTGTATGAGCTCCGCTTGCGGCATCACCGACTGACTGGTTATGAGCCATAAAGTTTGTAATGGCACTTTGACTATCTACCTTAACAAAATCGATTCCATCTTTTTTAAGTTTTGAATGCCATGCATGCCAAAAACCAAAGCCTTCCTCCGCGTTTGGTGATGGGATTAAGCTGCCGTTTTTCGCTTGGTATAAATGCTTATCTAAGGATTTGGCTAAAGAACTATCCGGTGCAATTCCTTCCCAATATCCTGCAAGCGTGTGCCAAACACCTACCCAGTTCACTCCAAATTTCTGCTTAAGTGAGGATACAGTACTTGATAATCCATTAGGAAATTTCTCCTGATCAGCATCGAAGGATTTCAGTTTTTTTTCATTAACCTCTGACCAGCCATCATCAATCATCATCCATTTAACAGGGAGATTTTTTTGCTGCAATTCTTCTGCTTTTGTCAGTATTCCTTCCTCATTTACCGCATGATAAAAGGCATCCCAGCTGCACCATCCTAAATAATCCAAAATTTCTGGATAGCTCTTTTCCTCTCTAGGCAAGACACTTTGACCACAGAAACTTGAAGCAGTCTTTACATTGTCATTCACTAATTGGAAAGGATTATTTGACGCTCCAAAAATAAAGGCAAAGGTACTAATCTGGTCATAGCCGCCATGAAATGGAGAAACAGAAATCTGCAAGCCCTTTTCGGTTCCGACTAAATCTGTCCTTGCTGCTTTATCACAAACAGGAAGCAGATGAAAGTAACTATTATCATTTTTTAAAAGTAAGGATTGTGTTCGTTCAGGGATTTCCTTGATGTTGTTCGTAAAAAATGGACGTGTCCACCAATCTTTATGTTGATAGTTCGCCATTGCTTGATACTCTTCCATAATGTTAGCAATCGTGATGTTAATGGCTTGCAGTGGTGCAAAATAAGCTTGTTTTTTAAACAATTCATCATTTTTAATAGATGCATTAACAACTGTTGTCATAAACGAATCATAACAGCGAAATGTTAATGCTACAGTTACCGTTTCCAAATCATCACTATAATGATAACGATATTCCTTATAGATGCCGAATTGGTCTTCTTCTGTACCTTCTTCAGCGTTTTTGAAATCTAAAGATAAAGTAGAGTGAGAATCAAGATTTACTGAGACTTGAATTCCAGATAAAATCCTCTGATTATGAAAAAGACAATCTAGTTCGTCTTGTTTTTTATCGAATTGAAACATAGTATGGCTCCTTTAGTCTTTTTTGGTCTGGACCTATCCTTCAAGTTCAAGTGCATATTTTGCAACAGAGAGAGAGGCTAGGTCACCAACACTTTCTTTTAACCCAGAAGGAACAACGTCACAAACCTCGAGCGAGAAAGGAAGGGCTTCTTTTCGAAGTTCTTCCATCACGATTGGTTTTAATAAAGCTTCTTGTCGCAAGTAAATACTGCCGATAACAATTTTTTCGGGATTAAGCATATCAATTAATAGAGCTAAGCCTCTCCCTAATTTCTGCCCAACCATTTGATAAATCTGATAGGCCAACTCGTCCCCAGCATTTGCAGCATCCGCAACCGTTTTGGCTGTGATTTCAACAATTTCTTCCCTTGAAGAACAAATCTCGGTCGTTTTTCCTTGATTGAACCACTCATTAACCATCATTTGAGCTAAACGGGCAATACCACCGCCGCTGCAAAAGCCTTCAAATGATCCGGCCTTCCCGTAACCGATTGGGCCGTCCTGTTCCAAACGAACATGGCCGACTTCGCCAGCCATATCATTTGTACCCGTATACAAGCGCCCATCCAATATGAAACCTGCACCCATTCCCGTTCCGAATGTTAGAAAGACCATGTTGTTCGTGCCTTTTCCTGCACCCCACTTCCACTCAGCCAGCGCACAGGCATTGGCATCGTTTTGGACAGAAACAGGGACTAGAAAACGATCCCTAAGCGGTGTTAATACATCAATCCGGTCCCAGTTTGGTAAATTGGGAGGCGCTAAGATGAGCCCTTTCTTACTATCAAGCGGGCCGCCACAGCTTATTCCAATCGCTGTTAAGACAAGATCTTCTTGCTCTAACAAAATTTTCTCTATTTCGTCCATCATTTTTGTGAGCGCTTTTTCGGGTGTATCAGGAGTAGGAAAACTTTGTTTTGCTATAATCTGAATTCCTTGCAGATCTTCAATACCTACTACTACGGCACACTTTGTTCCACCGATATCTAAACCTGCTAGAACGGGTTTCATCCAAAAAACTCCTCCTCAAGCATGATGCAAAGGGTGTGGTAAATAGGCAGATGTCTTTCCTGGATATCCGGTGTGCTATCAAAAGGAACACAAATGGTAATATCACAAAGCTCTTTTAAAGCCCCGCCACTTTTACCAGTGAATCCGATCGTTGTTAGTCCAAGCGCTTTTGCAACTTTTACAGCATGGTTAATATTGTTGGAATTACCTGAAGTACTAAAGCCAATGAAGACATCGCCAAGTTTTCCGTAACCGTATACCTGTTGAGCAAACACCATGTCTGGAGCAACATCATTGGCGAAGGCTGTCATCAGTGCCGAATGGCTGACAAGCGAGATAGCAGGGAGTGCCCCCTGCAAATTCTCACCAAGATAGTCACTGCCATTTGCAGCTTCCTTTAACTTTGCTTTGATTGTTTGAGGTAAAGGGCGTTTCGACATAAATCCTTTCATTAATTCACCGACGACATGCTCACAGTCAGCTGCACTGCCCCCATTTCCAGCAAGCAGCAGTTTTCCATTTGCCACATAGGACTTTTTAATCGCATTAAAAGCTTCCATAATACTGTTCTGACATTCTAGTAACTCTGGATATTTTTCAATTAGTTTTTCTAATCTAGCATTCATCGTGACATCCCCTATTAAAATCATTCATTAATTTTCCTTAAGGTGGTCAATCGCCTTAGCAAAGAAATCAGGACTCCCGAAACTGCCTGATTTTAAGACAAGCATCATTGATGGCTTATTTAAACTCATACATGAGGGAAGACCGGGTTCAATTTCCTTCCAGACTCGAAGACCTTCAATTCCAAGCCTGCTGCAGACAGAAGCAGAGGTTTCACCACCTGCTATTAACAGGCGATTAGCATTAGTCCGTTTTACCGTTTCATCGATTACAAACGCTAATGATTCAGATACGACCCTTGAAACGGCCGTATTCGAAAAACCTAAACTTGCGGCAATTTGTTTTGTTTCTTTCACAACATTAGGGTTATTTGAAGAGTGCACCAGCACATCTTCACCCTTTGTTAGGTAAGTGACGAGCTTCGTGATAAGCTCCTCTTTATGGGCTTCCTTTTGCCTAGAAAACAACAGACGTGATTCCAATTCCAATACAGGAAGTCCACGTTTCTTCATCTCTTCCACTTGCTTAAAGGTCTGGGGCATTAAACTGCCAGCGGCACATAGTATCCCTGTATCTAATTTTGGAATCTGAATAGATTGTTGTTCCTTTTGACCTGGATTCATTTCGAGCGCTAATTCTTCCGCAATGCCTGATGCCCCGCAGATAATCTTTTCCTCTTTGATGGATCTTGCAATAACTTGTAAAGATAACTGGTCTCTAACATCAATCAACAAATAATTGCACTCTGTACGCATGCGTTCAATTTCTTGTTTAAGTTTTTCGCTGCCTTGATCAATGATATCGACTTCCACAAGGGCTACTTTTCTCTTTGTTTGTGCTTGTAAGATTTCAACCAAATTAGAGTCGTGCATCGGATGTACAGGGTCATGACGAAACTCAGAATCTGCTAATTTTTTCCCATGGACATAATGCTGTCCATTTATCGTGGTTCTTCCGTTTTTCGGGAAACCAAGTACAACGACAGCAAATTCACTTTCAAGCGCATCCAGCATCGCATCGAATTCAGCACCAATATTCCCACGAAAAACCGAACATGTTTTATTAAAAAATTGTTCACATCCAAGTGACTTAAGACTTTTTGTGCTCGAAAAAACCTTATCATAGGCTTCTTCATAGGAATCGAGACGCGAATTCGTATCAATAATTAATACTTCCGGTAGGAACGTTCCCGTTTTTTCTTGAGAAAATGGGTACGGATAGACATCTGTCTGCCAATCTGATTTCGCATACATAATTCCAATATCATTTGCTCCTGTAATATCATCCGCAACAATTCCGATCAATTTTCCCACTTCCTTCGCGGCTTATATCCTGAATCATGAAGAAAGCTGTGTATCTCATTATCCGAAAGCTCTTGAAGAACGATACCGGAGTTGCGGGAGATGATAAGCATGCGGCATGCCATTTCTAATGTTTGCAGTGCCATTTTCGCTTCCTTTATGCTTGTATCATAAACAAGGACTCCATGGTTTTCTAATAAAAGAATGTTAGCGTTTTTCGCCTTTTCTCGAACGAGTTCTCCTAATTCCATTGAACCAGGATGTGCATACGGAACACGTTCAATCCGTTCTAAATAATACATCCCTTCAACAAACCAAGCGGCAGGTAAGTCGAGATGGGAAGAAGCGATCAGCGTACTATATAAAGGTGAGGCGTGGAGCACTGCACCAATTTCAGGCCTAGTTTCATAGATTGCTTGATGCATTGGGACTTCTTTCGAAGGCTTCGGACCGAAACTAGGACTCTCGTTAACTGCTAAAGAGCATTCAGCAAAATCTTCTTCGTCTAAATCGCCTAAATACGTCCCGCTTGCCGTAATAAGGAACGAATTGCCCTCTGTTTTTGCACTAATATTCCCTGAATTCCCCCAGGCAAGTTCATATTCCATCATGAATTTTCCAGTTTCCTGCAATTGCTTTTTTAATTCTAGCAGCTTCTTATCAATGACCATTTCTACTCATCCCATTCAATCAAATTCGTTTCCCTTACTGGCTTTTCGCTATCTTTAGGGATTCGGAATGTTTTTATTTCTGACGGTTTAAAGGATGCCATAAAGGAACGATTAAATTTCGGCAAAGTGATTTCAACTTCTGCTGCGACTTTATTCGTTTCATAAGCGCGAATAACCAAATCTTCATTGTCTTCTGCTTTCTTGATGGCGCTAATAAGCACATGATTTGCACCACTTACGTTCACATATGAATCTGTTTGTGGTAATGAACCTTTGTGGAAGGTTTCAATAATAGAAATTGGTTTACAATTTAATTCCGCTGCTCTTTTCACTGTTTCCGCATCTTCCCAGCTACCTTCATGTGGAAGTAACGAGTATTCAAAACGCTGAATTCCTTGGTCGATAAACGTATATTCCCCGTCCTCTTCTGGAACAAGTGGATCATGATGGGCATAAATTGGACTGCGCAATACCGTTAAAGAAAGCTCCTTATTGTGGATACTGTAACTATATTTCGCGTCATTCATCAGACTCAAACCATATACGCCTTCGTGGTTTGGACGGACACCCGTTACATCCACCCAGCTTTGACCTGGTTCCTCTTCGCCATTATGTTCCCGCTCGATTGTTCCATAAGGAATCTCATATGTTTGTTTCCTAAAGATTGAATTGATTGGGAAAACTAGCTTCAGCATCTTGAACTTTTCGCGCCAATCAACAGTAACATTCACATCAATTTGGTCTTTCTCTTGATACATCGTAAAGTCTTGAATTAAGATGGAGCGGCCGTATTCGCTTTTCACCCGAATCACAGATTTAACTGGACCATGCTCGGCTAGGTAAATCTTCGTCGCTTTAAATTCGCCTGATATATCATTGAAATGGAGGGTATCATGGCTCCACGTATCTGTTTTGTCATTCAGGACAATCGGTTTTGCAGCAGGTCCTGAAAAAACTTCATGCTCTACTTGTTTATCATATAAACTCTTAATCCAACCGGTTTCCGGATCAAACTCGATTCTAAAACGGTTGTTTTCCATAGAGTGTTGGCTTGCGTTAATTGGTTCACCCACTGGTGTAACGCTGCTTAGTTCAGTATAAAGCTTGTACACACGATATCCCATGGCCGGTAAATCAGCTAAAAAGTTTAAGCGCCTACGCCCCCCTGCTGTTGCTTGTGACTGTACTGTTTGAAATGGAACAGCATTGCCTTGATCATCCACTAAAACAGAGGTTGATTTAAAGCCGCCAATTTCAATTTCTACATTCACTTTGCTCTCCCATGCATGTGGGTTAAAGACAACAATTGGTTTCATTCTTTCATCCTGTTCGATATCGATTTTCCATGAAATCGATTGAACTGCATTATTTAAGGCCCGGTCAGCTATCGCGATCGCTTCACCATATAAATTCCTTGCATCTTCATAGGCAGGCTCAATACTCGTACCCGCTAAAATATCATGAAATTGATTAAATAGGATATTTTTCCAAGCCCGTTTGAATTCAACTGGATACGGTTGTCCTGTTAACCAAGAAGCAAGGGCCGCATATTTTTCAGCTGTCATCACGATATTTTCTGCTTTACGATTGTATTGTTTCACACCAGAATGGGCAGCATAGCAGCCACTAGCATGGTGCTGCAGATCATCATGAACTACAGGTAAATCATTTGTATTTTTCATTTTTTCAAAATATTCTTCAGGTGTTGAGATCGTAAGATTCGGAAGACTAGCATCCTCGTTTAAACGATAGATGCTTTCAATGTTTTCCTTCGTTGGTCCGCCGCCATGGTTTCCAACTCCATAGAAAATCATCAGGTCATTGACATTGCCTTTAAACTCACCCTTACTTCGGTGAACAATTCGATCAAGCTCTTTGCCCCATGAATTATATTCCTGCATAATTCGGAATGCCATTACACGTGTGCCATCATCTGATTCCCACCAAAAGAGTCTACTAGGAAGACCTTTTTCATTTGGTGCAGGCCGCATAAATACGTAAGAGTCCATTCCGCTTTTCTTTAGAATTTGTGGAAGCATGCCGTGATGACCAAAACTATCAACATTGTAGCCAACACGAGCTGTTACACCAAATTTCTCTTGAAAATAACGCTGGCCGTATAGCCCCTGTCGTACAAACGATTCACCATTCGGGATATTGCAATCAGGCTGAATCCACCAGCCGCCAACAATTCGCCAGCGCCCTTCTTTAACCCGCTCTTTGATTTCAGCAAACATTTCCGGATCATTTTCTTCTACCCATTCAAACATCGCGGCTGAACTACATGTGAAAATGAAATCCTCATATTCTTTCATTCGGTCCAAGGCTGAACGAAAAGTGGCTTTTGTTTCTTGGAATCCCTCTTGCCATTGCCAAAGCCAAACTGGATCTAAGTGAGCATTACCAATCATATGAAATGTTTTATCTTTCATTTCCTAAAACCCCTATCTGTTCATTCGTTATGTTATTGGTTGAAATGACTTGCTTTGTTGTCACTTAATAAAAATTGAGTGATTTTTTCTGTTACAGTTTCTTCGACTGCAGCTTGAGCAACTTGCAACTGCTCTGATGTTAATTGGTTACATTCCACATTCGTCATTCTTTCTTCTCGTCCGATTGCTTTTAACAAAGAAAGCTCTAGGTCAGTGGCAATGTTTACTTTACTTACACCACCGTTTGGAAGCTGAAACGCTTTTTGAACCATTTCACTTGGGACACCAGATCCACCATGAAGAACTAAATGGACAGGAGTTAACTCACGAATCGCACTTAAACGGGCATAATCCACCTTTGGTTCCCGGACCATATACACACCATGTGCCGTTCCACATGAAACCGCTAACGCATCAACACCTGTTTGCTTAACAAATTCTGCCGCTTCGATTGGATCTGTATATAATTCTTCATCTTTATCGGTTTCAATAAAATCAGTTGTACCAATCATGCCAAGTTCTGCTTCTACCGAAACTCCTTTTGCATGGGCATATTCGACAACCTCTTTCGTAATCTTTACATTTTCTTCAAAGGGTTTTTCTGAGGCATCGATCATTACAGATGTGAAACCTGCTTCGATTGCATCCTTAATGACTTGCAATTCTTTCGTGTGATCTAAATGTAAAACAACAGGTACTGTAATCGCTAAAGTTTCTAATTGTTGATAAAACTCATCGGCAAATTCAAATGGTGTAATCCCATAACGTTCTAATTCTTTTTGTGAGATTTGAACTATTAGTGGTGAAGCTGTTTTTTGTCCTGCTTGTAAAACTGGTTTAATCATTGCTGTATAACGTGGTGAAAACGAACCTGTAGCATAATTAAATTTTTCTGCCATTTTTAGCGCTTCAGTTAATGGGAGTACATTTGTTGGTTTTACTTGATTCATCATGATCATTCCTTTTATTTTATAGTTTGTAGGGTGTTTTTAACTGCTTCCATACCTAACTCAGGACTCGTTACAAATTGGCGCTGCGCATCTACCGGAAAAGTCGAAACAACCCTTGCCATTGATGCCTGAGCTAGTACGACAATATCTACTTTTTGGGCTAATTCACGTAGCGCTGCTGCCAGGTCGTGATCATGTCCTGCTTTATCATTCGCCATTAATTTCTGATAGGCGGATGCAACTAGAATAGGTTCAAACTCAACTGCTTTCTGCATCTGTGCTGCTTTTTGTTTTAACAATTCTAAGGTCGGTTTTAGCGTCGTTTCCAATGTGGCGGCAACCCCGATTTTTGTTGCAGCGTTTACTGCATATTCTGCCATCGCATTGTCAATGCGGACAATCGGAATCGTTATTTTTGGTTGTGTTAAGGAAACAAGTTCACCAATCGAAGAACAAGCATTCAAAATACAATCAGCACCTTGCCCTTGTGCAACCTTCGCATAACTTTCCCAGCGTTCGGCAATTTCTTGGACATTTCCTCCATTTTTACTTAATTGCGGCAAAATGGAATCATCAACTATATTGATAATTTCACAATCTCCCAGCATTTTATTTGCTAGTTCTTTTAACGACTCCACCGTAACGGGAGTCGTATGGATAATCGCCAGTTTCTTTTTCAATTCGTTTCCCTCCTGTCAAAATTAGGTCTGCTATTTCTGCAGGTTCTAACGTTATAAACACAACTAACCATCAGGGAATCCCACGATGGCTAATTGATTTTTCAACTTAATTTAACTGCAAATCGCTGTTAAACGCTAATGCCTCCTGAGCAGCATATAGCACTAACCCAACACACCAGGAATGAGATAGCGTTAACATCATTCCCTTTGGCTGGAAGCAATTCGTATTATAGAAACGCTCTGTGACCATGCCTTTATAAGCATTAAAATCACCATCGTTTCTTGCAATAAACTGCAAGAAACAAGCAATATGGTCGCGGGTTCGGTCCAAATAATAAGCATCATCGGTATACTTCCATAGCCGTAGCATTTCTGGTACACAAAACAGTCCATAATTGTGTAAATGTTGATTCGATGGTGATGCTTGATCTGCACCGCGAGAACGGAAATCATATTGTTTCAGGAAGGAATGCTCTGGAAATGCTAGATTATACGTCCACCGGAACGTCATTAACCAGTCTGCAGCCGATTTGGCAAGCTTTAACCATTTTTCATTTTTATCATTTTCATAGAGTAATACATAGGCTACAACAGCATTATAAGCATCTTCGGATGTTGGTGTCAGATGTACATCCTCCGGTGCGCCATAGATGTATTCATCCAAAACAAATCTTTCATAATAATGTCCGGCCTTTTCTGCTGCGGAACGATATGTCTCTTCTTGAAAGAAAGTGCTTCCTTCTAGCAAGGAGGCAATCCATAAAATACCGCCTGCTCCATCCCATTCCTCAGTGTCTCCAGTTTCACAATGATAGTAGGAACCAAAATTCCCATCATCCCGTTGATGATTGACAGCAAAGTTAAGATTGGATTGAACCGCTTTTTCCCACTCGGGATGGCTAAAACCTGCCTGCTTTTCAAAGCTCAGGGCACGAACTAAGAATAAGGTTGCTTCTGAAATGGTTCTTGCTTGCAGCCAAGTATTTTTAGGATTCCAGCCCGTTCCCCAGCCTTTTCCCAGCACCCATGATGCCCAAAACGTCCCACTTGGAGCTAACGCCGAAGCAATATTATTCATGACATCGATAGCGGCATCGACATACTGATGAATCCCTTTATTTCTTCCGTATGTAAGTAATGCATATGCATACGGTACGCCACTTACCCAGCCAACATGCATATGGGGCCGGTCTCCCATACCTTTTACATTGTTATTAAACTCGCGATCGAAGGCAGCGGTTTCTGCTAGAATCCTATGTTCAGGCATGTAATGCCAACGATAAAGACCGTGTGCGGTCAATTCGGCTGCTTCCTCAAGCCCCATCCATGGATTTAATGCATACTCTTGCTGATGTTGCTTATAGATTTCACGGACGAAAGGATCATAGGAATGTAAATCAGCTGAACCTGTATAGATTTTCACTCGCAAAGTGACCGTTTCACCTGGTTTAAAGGTATATAGAGAAATATCCTTTGGCTCAGGAATTGGTTGCCCAACAAATGTGACCGGTTCCTCTTTGTAAGGAAAATTCACCCAAATGGAAGTTTCAGATTCATTTCCTTTAAAACCTAAGCCTGTCAACCCAAGTGCAGACATTTCCTCCACACAAAAAGCCCCACACATCTCATCATTCCAAGCAAAAACTGCTGGGAGTGCCGCACGGTCCGATCGAAAGGACCAGTGATCAGATACCATTTCTTCATGATTGCCATCACGGTAATCATATCTTGGGTATTGCCGCGCATTATGCTCAAAGCGATTTTCTTTGTAAAAGGCACCTGGGATCATCCAAGTCGGCTTTCCGTTTCCTACTAATTCAGCTTTAAACTGTAATCCAAAATCCCCTGAAACTTCCTGGTTGTAGCTAACGTTCAAGTCAACTTCAATAAAATGACTGCCATCTTGGACCGGTTTCCACTCAGATTGAACCGAGAATAGCTCTCCTTTGCCCGACACGTGGAAGCTGTCATCAACCTGATCGGCTTCTGTTATTTGGATTTCCTCTACCGTCTGTTCACCGTTATAGATTTCAAGCAGTGATGACAGTTTTAGAAAAGCATTATTGCTCTTTCGTTCTAACGAATACACTTCAATTTCATTATGATGAAGGTTAATAAAAGTACTCAAGGAAATCACACCTTTAATTTGTAAAATTCAATCAGGTTGTCTCTAAAAATTCGCTGTGCAAACTCAACCGCTTCACTTTCCGTTAACATATGGTCTTGTACTTTTTCGACTAAAACGTCTCCTACAATCTTACGGGCAAGCTTCTGATGAGCATAGGTTCCTTCAATAAAATTGTAATCTCCTCCAAAACCAAAAATCTTTGTTTGAGGAACCATTTCAATCATTTGGTGCAATATTTGTTTCGCAATTGTAGGCGAAAGGATATACACCCATGTAAAATCTGCATATACATTCGGATAGTTTTTCACAATGTTCAAATATTCTTGGTGGTATGGAATACCGCAATGTAACAAAACAAATTTTGCATCAGGATAAGCAAGTAATAGCGGAATTAAATCAGAAACCTTTGAGTTTGTAATAATATTGCCATTCCCTGAAACACTGGTTTCATGATGTCCTGTATGAATCTGAATCGGTAAATCATTTTTTATTGATCCTTGGATAATATGATGAATCAAGTAATCTTGTAAAACAATCGCTTCCTGTTGCGACATTGGCTCGTCTAAAAACGAAGAAAGTAAGCGATTAAAACATTTTTCCGCTTCATAAAATGTTGGTTTCGACGATTTAAGCGTTCTCCAGTAGGCATGTCCGAGCTTAGTCGCAACCATCCCTTCAGAGACAAATTTATTTAATAAGGCGTCTACAGCATAAAGATAATCCTGGAATGTATAAACATTCACTCCTGAGTGTCTTTCAATTACCTGTATATCCTTAATTGTTCTCAATTTATAAGCGTAATCTAAAAACATAACTGGACGAAAAAGAGAAAAATCAACCTTCGTCGTATAAGCTAGTGTAATAGCCAAATCAATTCCCGACTTTTCCTTTAACACTTTCGGATACCATTGATCATCATTTGAAGCTGCTATTACCTTTTCATTTAAGGCTAAGATACTATTAACAGACCATTCTTCCATTCCATACAAGTCCTGTACAGCTGTATTTAAAGAACGTGCATAAGTTGTATTTTTTGTTTTTTGATAAAAGTTTAAAAATTGCTCGGCTTTCTCTTCATCACTTAATGGTGAATTCTTGCTTAAGATCCCGCGTTTCATTCCAGCCGTTATTAAGTCTGACTCTAAATAATGAAGAAGACCAAAAAAATCCACTTTATTTTTTTTTCGAATTTCCACAGGATCAATGTGTTCATGGCCATCGATAATGCGAATTTTGTTAATTTCTTCATGGATACTACTCATTGTACTGCTCCTCTCAAAGATGAAAGGATGACTTAAAAAATTCACCCCTTTCTTCCCACTCAGAGTCGGTTTTAAATCCACGATTTTGAGCGGGAGGGCTTCCCTTTCATTTTTAAGCCATCCTTAATTCTTACTAATTACTAATTAATCAACCTTAAGTTCAGGGAAAGAGTTCTGTACTTCTTTTTTGAAGTTTTTAATCACTTCATCAATATCAGCATTATCTTTGATTCCCTGTCCTGCTACTTTTCTCCACTTACTTAACACTTCTTCACCATACTTGTCTGATTTAGTTCCAGGAATTTCCTTCACCATTTCGTAATATGGCTTTAAAATATTTTGCTCACCAAACATCGGAGTTTTGAATGTTTCTAAGTTCTTTTCATAAACAGTTAATAATCCTGGCATGTTTCCTGTTGCTTCTAGGTTGTGCTGCTGCCATTCTTCACCTGCAATGAATTCAATAAACTTATAAGCCAACTCTTTATTTTCTGACTTTTCATAGATAGAACGGTATGTTCCACCCATGTAGAAACCTTTTGGAGTTTTCGCTACACCGAATTTATCTTTTGCTGCATCGTTTTTGTTATCAACCATGAAACCTGCCCATGCTGGCATTGCATTTAATACAACACTTCCATCATTGATGGCATTTCCCCAGCCTGCTGAGAAGAATTCAAGCTTTGCATCAACGTCATTATTAAAGATTTCTTTTTGAATTTCATAATTCTCTTTCCAGCTATCATCGATCGTTAATTTTCCATCCTTCACCCAAGGCTTGGCGTAATTGCCTTCAACGTTGTAAACATCACCATAATGAGAAATTAAATGAACTTGTCCATTGCTGTCTTTATTCACTTTCTTACCTAACTCAATAATTTTGTCCCATGAATCTACCATGACACTGATTTCATCTGGGTTGTCAGTTCCTAAATATTTTTTAGCATTTTCTTTGATATACCAGAATCCCCCCGGTGAAGAATGGTCAGAAATCGCTCGTACATCACCCTTACTATCTCTTCCTAATGCTTGTACATATGGAACGTAATCCTTAACAAGATCTTCAGCACCCATATCCGTTAGGTTCGCTGCATACTTAGAATTAATAAACTTGTCAATATAGGCTTTTTCTAAGTCAAAAATATCGGGTACACCTTTTCCTGACTGAAGCACATTCAGTAGCTTTGTTTGATATTGATCGCCAGGGAAGATTTTCACTTCAACTTCTGCATCTGGATATTTTTTCTCAAATTCTTTGGCCATATCTTCAACTTGCCCAAAGAATGTCCAGATCGTTAATTTACCTTCGACTTTATTGCTATCACCTTTTTTATCATCAGAAGCATTTGTATTTTCACTGTTGGAACATCCTGCAAATAATGCTAGAACAAGAACAGAAGCTAATAGGATTGAAAGCCACTTTTTCATATAGATGTACAGCCCCTTTTTTGGTATAATTAACGTCTATTGTTTTTCTTATCGTTCTCTTTTAGTGCCTAAGACCGTCAATTCTTTCACACTTAATCGAGTTTGATAAGTTCTGTATTCTTCAGTGATTGATGTTATCATCCTTTCACTGAAGTTTTTTTTATTTATTTTCCACATCACCCCCATTAAGTTTGAGAAGGATTATCCTTTTAATGCTCCTGCTGTAACTCCGCTGATAATTTTCTTAGAAACAATTGAGAAGAAGATTAAAATTGGAATAACTGATATAACAATTCCCACATACATGGCTCCAAAGTCTGTTGAGAACTGTGATTTTACCATTGCAATCATGACCGGCAGTGGCTGCAATTCATTATCGAACAGAACAATCATTGGTGTTAAGAAGTCATTCCACTTTCCAATAAACGAAAAGATCCCCAATGTTGCGAGCGATGGCATTAGCAATGGCAATACTAAACGATGGAAAATTTTTAACTCACCGCAGCCATCGATTCTTCCTGATTCTAGAATTTCTGTTGGGATACTAGAATCACACATTTGCTTCATAAAGAAGATACCAAATGCATTCGAAATGGATGGAAGAATGAGCGGCCAGTATGTGTTTAACATTTGGAAGCTATCCATCAACTTGAAAAATCCAATAATACCTAACTGACCTGGAATCATCATCGTCCCTAACACAGCAAGGAAAAGAATATTTTTATATTTGAAGTTATATTTTGAAAACCCATAACCTGCTAATGCCGAGAAATATAGACTTAATACAGTTGAAGTAACCGTAATAAACACGGTATTTGCAAAACCTCTCCAAATTGGCACGGTATCAATTAAGCGTTTATAGTTCTCGATAAACTCACCGCCAGGAACGAGCAGCAGCTTCCTTGCAATATCGGAATTTGCGTGAGATGAAGTGACCATCATACTGTAAAAAGGCAGTAAACAGGTGAAAGCAACTGCAATCAGCAAGAAGTATACTGCAAATTTACCTAAGAATATTTTTGCCTTAAACTCTTTTTTTGTTTTCCTTTTATTAAAGGAAATACTTTTTTCTACAACACTATTATTAGCTTTCATAAGGATCCCCTTTCATTCCAAGCTGAAAGTCTCCTACTTTTCTAAAGTAAAAAGATTTTTTACTGTTCAACTTTGTTCATTTTTGAAAACTTCATTGTAATTAATGAGAAGAACAAGATGATGACAAAGATTGCATATGCAATCGCTGCTCCATAACTATAATCAAAGCGCTGGAAAGCGGTTTGGAATAAGTACATCACCATCGTCAGTGTCGAGTTATCCGGACCATTACCGAGCATCAACGGCGCATCAAACAATTGAAGACCACCGATAACGGATGTAATAAACGTAAATAATAGTACCGGTCTTAATAAAGGCAATGTTATTTTTGTCGCAATATCCCATTTTGATGCTCCATCTACTCTAGCAGCTTCATACAATTCTTCTTGAATCGATTGAAGACCAGCGATAAATACTAGCATATTGAATCCAAAGTATTGCCACATAATCACTCCTGCAACAATAAACCTTGAAAGCCAAGGGCTATTAAACCAGTTTACTGGGTCATCAATAAGCCCAATCCCCATCAAAAATTTATTAACACTTCCTGTTTGCCAATCAAACATTAAACTGAACAAAACCCCTAGTGTGACAGGTGTTACGATATTGGGGAAATAGAACACAGCGCGAAAGAAATGCTTTCCTTTAACAAATTTTTCGTTCAGGATCATGGCTAACGCCAAAGCAAGGATCAATTGCGGAACAATTGATAAAATCCAGATGATTAATGTGTTTCCGATTGCCTTAAAAAAGAATGTATCTTGGAGTAATCTTGTATAATTATCCAAACCTACAAACACCGGGTCTGAGAAACCATCCCACTTCGTAAAGCTTAAATAAAGAGAGAAGAGAATGGGTACCAAACCAAAAATAATAAATGTAATGAAGTATGGAAGCACAAAATAGAATCCAAATTTTGATTTATTAATAGAAGAACCTCTCATATTTTCACAGCCTTTTAAACTTTTTTGTCCACCATGTCCTTATTTACGAACCTATCAATCTAGTTTTTCAATCTCATCAGCATGAATTATTTTAAAGTGGCAATGGGTTCGGAAATCTTTCTGCATGAATCACGAATAATCAGTTCTGGTTTCAAAAGATGACGTTCTGAAGGATACTCCTCTCCATGTTCCATCCGCCGAAATAATTCCGTCGCTGCTTTCATGCCCATTTGCATAAATGGCTGTTTTACCGTCGTTAATGATGGATAGACCCAGCTCGCCAAAGTGATGTCGTCAAAACCCGTTATTGAAAAATTAGTTGGAACATGATATCCTCGCTCTTGAAACGCTCTTAATGCCCCAATTGCTGTTTCATCATTGGAAGCAACAACCGCAGTGAAATCTCCGTCAGCAAGTAACTGATTCATTGCATGATAACCACCCTCATTCGACCAGTCAGTAGTAACAATCCAGCTTGGATTGACCTTTAATCCTAGTTGTCCGATTGTTTCAAGATAACCTGCTAAGCGGCATTTAGTTGCCGCAGCATCCTCTGGCCCTGATATATAGGCGATTTTTTCGTGCCCAATACGATGAAGGTAGCGAACAAGTTCAGCAATACCGTAATAATTATCAACATCTACTGAAATGATATTCGGGATACCAGCGGAATCTCCAAAAACGACAGCTGGGAAACCAGCTTCTGCTATTTCAACTAATTCTTGTTTGTCTCTTTTACTGAAGCTAATCATAATGATTCCATCAACATGTCCTTCAAAAAATAAATTTTGAAAATATGACTCCTTATATTTATTTGAGGTCATACTGTAGAACACACAATTAAAACCTTTTTCCTTCGCTACCTCTTCAATTCCTCTGAATATGGATGGATAAAAAATGTTCGTAATACTGTCAACCACAATACCAATGGTTTGTGTTTTACTTCTAACTAATCTCCTAGCATTTTCATTACGGTGATAGTTCAATTCCTTTATCGCCTTTTTTAACGCCTCTTCTGTTTCCTTTTTTACTGGTGAACCATTCAAATAACGAGAGACAGTGCTTTTTGATGTATTGGCAAGTTTAGCCACATCTTTGATTGTAGGATTCATTATTGCCCTCCTCTCCTTTAGTTTAATATTTTCCTTTTTTCATAAATAGGAACGTTCCCAAAATAGATGAAACCGATTCATTCCATAATTACTAAAATGGATCAACCACGTATCTCAATCCTAGTAGTATAATTCTCGATCAATCCTTATTTTTGGAAGCAAATACAAAATGAAAGAGTAGATTTACTACTACACAAGTAATAGTAACCGTTTACAATTACCAGAAAAAATTTTTTCACAACCACATGATATCGTTATTATGGTAACTCAGTAGGACACAACTTGTATCCTACTGAGAAATTCGGGAACGTTCCCATTTCAGTATAAGAATTATTTGTATATTTAAATTCTATATGCCTATCTATACTTTGTCAAACAAATTATTCGACTTTCTATTAAAATAGATGCGACCAATTTTTGACTATAGCTATTTACCAGGATTCTGATCCATCTTCTGCATACTAGCGATCGTCCGGTATACATACCACATCCAAATATAACTAACGATACTGCCGCTAAAAAATAGGAACAGCGCAGGTACTTTCATTAATATAAAATAGATGGCATAAGAAATAATAAATATTCCCGCTGATTTTAGTGGTGAAGCAAGACTATATAAAAAGCTATATTTAATATATTCAAAAAAACGATAGTGATAGTGGACATAGATAGGGAAAAAATAAATACATGTCGTGATAAAGAAATAAGTAATTAATAATGTTATTATTTTAAAAATAGAGCTTCCAAGCGAATCACCAAAGGTAATAAAGTGGTAATCAACATACAATAACCAACCTGTCGCAACTAAAATGAGACCAAGGCCATTTACTTTCACAAATTCCGTTTTATAAGTTTTCCAAAACGTTGCAAAAACAGGCAAATCATCTTCTCCCATAATCCATTTACGAACAACTGAAAACATCGCAGCTGTTGCTGGGAATATCCCCAATACTCCAAGTCCCATTATCGTGAAAGCAATCCATAACAATTGGAGATAAGCAAACTGCATAATTAGGGTGGTGATTCGATTAATAAGACCATATACACCATTGGTATTCATTCGACTCATCCTTTACCGTTAAACCGAAATTACTTCCATTCATCCTCATGGTTAAAAATATTTACCTTTTTGTTTTTCACTGCATTCTCCGCAAACAAATACATCGCGGCTGACCACGATTGTCCTGCAAATCCCATCGGACGCCCTGATTGACCATGAAACCATTCGTTAAATTCCCATTCTGCTTTCTTACCAGTTTTATTCATACTTGCCAGTTTCCCTAATTGATACTCTGCCTCATCAAACCTTTTGGCTTGAATAAGTGCTGCCACATAGAAACCGCCAATAAACGGCCATGATCCGCCATTATGATAATGATGCGGCAAATTAAGATTGCGAACTCGATAATAATCGCGCCAATCCTTTTCTCCTTCGCGAATAGGAGGATATAGGGCTTGTACAGGAAACGGTTCATTGATCCCACACCCCTGAATATAATCGAGGATTTTATTTGCTTTTTCTTCATCCGCAATCCCAAAAACGATTGCTAATAAATTTCCAAGCGTATCAAATCGGTCTGCATAATCACGAAATCCCATATATGGCAGATAAAAAGGTCTTTCTACCAGTTCAGTTTCCACCCGCTTAATGGGATAAATCCATTCTTTTCGCTCTTTTTTAACCCAGTCCATTTTTTCCTGATTTTCTGGCGTAATCCACAATAGAATATTAATCTTCTTTTTAACATCTTTTGCATTTCCATAATAATAATGGGAAGGAAGGTTTAATGCACCTGCCATATGGCCCATACACTTCCATGCTGCAGCATATAAAACATTATCGAAAAGAACATTGTATCGGTTTGCAAATAAATCCGCCCAGTCCATCGCTTCGTGGACTTCTAGTAAGCCACACTCATTTGAATCTTGGTAGCGTAACCAAAGCAATGCTTTTTCTAAATTCCCCCACCATTTTTGTAAAAATTCCTTGTCATTCGTTTCCATATAGTATGAGTAATGGCCAATAATATACCAAAGGTTACCATCCACACAGCCTGCATGAATCGAATCCTCAACAGCTTGTCCTTTCACACTCTCGTCATCGAGCTTCCCGCCATGGGCGATTAACGCAGGATCAGCTACATTTGGAAAACCAACATTATGGGGGATTTTTCCTAGTTCACTTTGAAATCGTCCCAAGGTTTCCAATGAACTGCGATGAATGTTTGGGCCCATATCATCCTGACATACAAGAAGGCCTAGTCCACAAATCATACTATCCCTTGCCCAAACCTGTTGATAGGCGGTACTTGAGCCGAGCAGTCCAAGCTCTCCACCATTTTTCAGTAATATTTTTTCAGCTTTTTCTCTGCCTAATTCTACTATATTTTCTACCATATCAGTCTCTCCCAACTGGATTTTAGTTACATGTTTCAGTTCCTTCACCGCCACACTCATGTAAACCGTGAAATACCTCTTTTAAAGAATCATAGGAATTTGCAAAAATTTGAAAAAGTTTTTGATACTGTCGATGCAAGGTTAAGTCTGGTTGATAAACTTGTTCATACTGCTCTAGACCCCAGCGTTCGGAAACCTCCTCTAGGCTGCTAAAATCGCCGCTCCCTACTGCTGCTAACATTGCTGCACCGAAAGCACCACCACCACGGCTTCTGTTTCGAACAACTGGAACATTAAAAATGTTAGCCGCAGCCTTAGGCCATAATTCATGCTGCGCTGCGCCTCCTGTAACATATAGGTACTCACATTTTTTTCCAGATGTTTGTTCAACGATTTTATACGATTGGTATAAGGAAAAAAGAACACCTTCCACCACTGCTCGTGCCATTTCTGCCATTGTATGCTCATGGGTAAAACCGATAAATGTCCCTTTTGCTTTTTCATCCATATATGGTGACCGTTCCCCAAATAGATAAGGCATGAATAGTAATTGTTTGGCTCCTGGTCTCGCTGTAGAAGCTAAATCAAGCAATTCCTTAATTTCCAGCTTGTTGATAAATATTGATTCTACTAACCATTTAAACGACATTCCTGCAGACAATGTGGCACCCATTAATACAAACTTACCTGGCGCAGCATGGGCAAATGTATGAAGTGTTCCACTCTTTTCAATCGCTAATTTATCAGAGCTCATAAACAATTGCCCGCTTGTCCCAATGGTACATAACCAATTTTTTGAACTGATGACTCCATTCCCTAAGGCTTGAGCCTGAGCATCTCCACACCCGCAAATCACTGGGGTCCCTTCCTTGAGGTGAAACTCTTCTGCTGCATTTTTAGAAATTGAGCCAATCAAATCGGTGGAGTGCTTGATGTCAGGTAACTTTGACTCATCAATCTGAAATAGCTCCGTAATTTTTTTACTCCATTTTAACAATTGTAAATCCATGAGCAGTGTTGCTGATGCATCGGAATAATCTGTTTCGAACGTACCGGTCAGCTGCATGCGGATAAAGTCCTTTGGCAGTAAAAACTTATCGGTTTTTTCATAAAGCTCAGGAAAGTGTTTCTTAAACCAAATAATTTTCCCCAGCGTAAAGCTTATATTCGACCGATTCCCAGTAATCGCAACCCATTCCTCATTTGTTAGGACAGACTGCATTGCAGCTAACTCCGCTTCGTTTCTCCGGTCAGACCAAATGATTGCCGGATGAAGGGCGGTCCCATTTTTATCTACAGGAACAATTCCATGCATTTGCCCGGTAACGGAGATCGCTTTTAAATCTTTGAAATTACCAGTTTTTTTCTTTTTTAAATAAAATAACGCTTCACGCATTGCGGCCAGCCATTCATCAGGTTTTTGTTCAATCCACCCTTCCCGAGGCATGTAAACTTGATAAGACTTAGTTTTACTAACTAAAATCTCTCCCAACTGATTGACAACAACCAATTTGATCGACGATGTCCCTAAGTCAATTCCTAAGAAGTTCTTCACACAGTCACCAAGGATTTCTCAAGATCTTCGATTAAGTTCGTTTCCTTGATTGGCTCCTCGGGATTTTTCGGGATGGATAACGTTTTAATTTCAGATGGCCCAAATTGCAGTTCGATCTTCCTGCCCCAATTCTTCAAATCCACGTTCACAACCGTTTCTTGGTTATGGGCTTCATAAAGACGAATAATCAAATCATCATGATTTTCAGCCTTTTTTAAAGCAGAAAGAATAATATTCGGCTGGTCAATCTCAATAAATGATTCTTCTTGAGCTAAAGAACCTTTATGATAGGTTTCCACAATGAGCTGCGGCTTTTGATTCAGTTCTAATGCATGCTTAACCGTTTCGGCTTCTTGCCAGCTATTTTCATGTGGCAGCAATTGATAGGTAAAAGTTTGAATCCCTTGATCAATAATCGGATAATCCTCGTCCGGATCTGGTACGAATGGAGCATGATGGGCATAAATTGGGCTTCTTAGAACCGTTAAATTGATACTATTTCCACTTACATCGACACCATATTTGCCGTCATTAAGAAGACTTAAACCATATATATCTTTCCTTTGTTTGCTAATCGTGCCTGTTACATCAATCCAATTTTGCATTGGCTTTTCATCTCCGTTTGCCTCGCGCGAAGCATGCCCAAATGGAATCTCAGAAGTTGCATGGCGTTGATTAAAGCTTACTGGAAACTTGAGTTTTAACGTTTGGTAACTTTCTTGCCAATTTACTTTCACTTTCACTTCAATCTTATTTAACTGTTTGTACATGATAAAGTCCTGGACAATAGTGGATGATTGAAACTTAGACGTGACCCGAATAACCCCTTTTACCGGACCTTCTTCCAGCTTTTTAATCCGGATTGGCTTGAAGACTCCGGCGATTTCATCAAAGCGAAGTTTCCCATGTCCCCATGAATCGGAAGAATCATTCATGACATAAGGGATAGCTGCATCACTTTTGAACACTTCGATTTCCTTCTCTTTGTCGAATAAACTGCTGATTCCACCAGTTTCTTTATCAATTACAAGCTTGAAGCGGTCGTTTTCCATTTCGTGATCGGTTACTATTACAGATTCAAACTCTTTTGTCGGCTTAACTGCACGAAGTTTATACGTGCTATATCCTAATGGTGGCAGCTCAGCCAAAAAAGCAACTCTTTTTCGATTCGGTACTTTCGCGACTGAATCAATGATTTGGTAAGGCACTTCATTTCCATGAACATCTTCAATAATGAATTCTTCTGGCAATAAATAATTCACAAAAAGCCCATACTCAATTTCAACATTTACCTTTATCGGCCATGAATGAGGATTAAAGATGACCATTGGCTTCATGTCTTTTTCTTCTTCTATATCAATATTCCAACTTAACGTTTGGAGGGCGTAATTCATATTTCTTGATGCAATACTGATCGACTCGCCAAATAAATCTCTAGCATCATCATATGCTTCTGAAATGCTTGTCCCCGCTAAAATATCATGGAACTGGTTAAATAAGATTCCCTTCCAAGCCTGATTCATGTCTTCTGGATACGGTTGACCTGTCGTCCAGTTGGCAACCGAGGAAAACTTCTCAGCCATTAAAGTGAGATTTTCAGAATATCGATTTAGCTTTTTTACTTCGGAATGAACAGAATAACAACCAATCGCATGATGGTGCAGATCGTCATGGACAACCGGAAGAGTATCCTTAAAACTCTCTACATGGTCAAAAAATTCATTCGGTGAACTAAACATAAGATTAGTATCTTCCATCGATTGGTTTAGTTTTTCAATAATCTCGATATTTTCCTTTGTCGGCCCGCCGCCATGATTTCCAACACCATAGAAGCACATTAAATGATTGAATGAATGCTTAAGTTCATTTTTACAATGCATGATGTGATTTTCTAGATGGTCAAAGGTGCAATATTCAAAGGGAATGCGAAACGCTTTTACCCGAGAACCATCTTTGGATTCCCATAAAAACAACCGCCCAGGCAGCCCTTTTTCCTCTGTACCAGGTCTCATAAATACATAAGAATCCATTCCAGATTTCTTTAAAATTTGCGGCAGCATTCCATTATGACCAAAGCTGTCAACATTGTAGCCAACATTCGCGGTAACCCCAAACTTTTCTTTAAAATAGTTCTGGCCGATTAGCCCTTGGCGGACAAATGATTCCCCACTTGGAATATTACAATCCGGCTGAATCCACCAGCCGCCACAAATAATCCATCTGCCTTCTTGAATTCTTTGCTTAATTTCTTGAAACATTGTTGAATCGTTTTTTTCAATCCATTCATAATATGCAGCAGAACTTGATGTAAAAATAAAATTCTCATATTCTGTTAAACGATCGAGTGCAGAACGAAATGTCGCCTTCACTTCTTGAAAACCTTCCTGCCAGCGCCAAAGCCATACGGGGTCAAGATGTGCATTTCCGATCATAAACATGTTTTTCATAAGTGATTTCCTCCAATTCCAAATTCCATCTTCTCAATGGTAAAAATCAAATGTTAACTCCTCTTTTTTCGAATACAAAAAAGATTGTTGGCGAATGAATTTGAAACCGCCTTCACAAGAAAACAAAAAAAGACTTACTTTATTTTTTGGACTCATTATAACATTCTACTTCAACTTTGTATATCAAGTAAACTAAGTTTATGATAAAAGATATATCTTCCTATTAAGGAAATCACATATCAATTACACTTCTTGTAATTGGTATGCATTTTCGTGTCCAATGGATTAAGAAGTCCTAAAAGGGATTTTTCTGATTACTCGCCAACTGCCTCAATATGGAGCATTCCTTGACATATCCTTACAAAAACGATATAGTTACCTAGGTAATTATTAAACTAGTTACTTAGGTAAGTAATATGAATATACTAATTTTGGAGTGAACATATTTGACCACCCACGCATTATTTCATACTCTACATCAACTTTCCCGACAACTAACCAATAAACTAAATGAAGCTTTAAAACCTTTTGGATTGTATAGTGCTCAGTGGTCTGTCCTTTTTGTTTTACATAAACAAGGCTCACTAACCCAAAAAGATCTCTCTGAGTATTTATTTGTTGAAGCACCTCCTATGACCCGGACGATTCAACGTCTAGTTAAACAAGGGTATGTAAGACAAATTCCTGGCAAGGACAAACGTGAAAAGTTTATCCAATTAACGGATGAAGCAGTAAAGGAATTTCCAAACTGGGAACATGCTGTTACGGAGTGCAATCAGTCATTATTAAAGAATCTTCCAGAAACCTCTCAACAAGAATTATTAACATTACAAAGCGTTTGGTTAAAACAGCTTTTGTAAAAGGAGTGCAAAAAATGAACAAACCTAAATTATGGACGAAGGATTTTATTAATATTTCCTTAAGTAACTTTTTTCTATTTTTAACTTTTTATATCCTGCTCGTAACCTTGCCTATATTTGCCTTACAGGAATTTGATAGCAACGCATCACAGGCAGGGTTAATGACAACAGTATTCTTGCTTTCGGCCATCATATCAAGACCGCTAGCCGGCCAATGGCTTGAACGTGGCAGTAATAGAAAAGTGTTATTAACGGCTCTTATTATTTTCGCAGCTGCTTCGCTTTTATATTTTCTCCCAAAAACAGTAACAGGCTTCCTTATCATTCGTTTATTGCACGGAGTCGGCTTTGGAATGGCCACTACCGCAGTAGGTGCGATTGTCGCAGACCTTATCCCCAGCTCACGACGAGGGGAAGGGATGGGATACTTTGTAATGTCAACAAACATGGCGATGGTCTTAGGACCGTTTGTAGGTTTAACAGCCATCCAACAGTGGGGATCTAAAACAATGTTTATCCTGACTGTCATTGTTGCCATTGGAGCGCTAATCACTGGTCTTACCGTCAAATTAACAAATACTGAAGAACCAAATCGAAAGGTTATTGTTCCGGCTTTCTCATTGAAAAGCTTTTTTGAACCTTCTGCAGTATCGATTGCCATCGTAGGCAGCTTCTTAGCTATTGTATATTCTGCCCTGCTTTCCTTCGTATCTGTCTATGCAAATGAAATACATGTTCCCGAAGTCTCAAGTCTATTCTTTGTGGTGTATGCGATTATTTTATTAATGTCTAGACCTTTTACTGGAAGATGGCTGGATCAATATGGCCCTAATGTCATTGTGTTCCCTTCCATCGTCTTGTTTGCAATTGGTATGTTTGTCTTAAGTCAAAGCAGCGGACCGATTACGTTCCTCGTTTCAGCCGGAATGATTGGTTTAGGATGGGGTACCCTTTTCCCAACCTTCCAAACGATTGCCATTCAAAACGCTGCACCTAGAAAACGAGGTTTAGCTACAGCTACATTCCTATCAATCTATGATATTGGGATTGCATTAGGTTCATTCTTGGTTGGATTAATTGCAGCAAAAATGGATTTTAGCTCCTTATACTTCCTATGTTCTTTCTACATTCTTATTGGGGCCGTTCTCTACTACTTCATGCAAGTTCGAAAACCAGAAATGAGACGCCAGCAATACTTAAACGTAAAAGAGCAATAATGGACTAGAGCCATCGTTTGTTTTGATGGTTCTTTTTTACGCACTGAGCAGTGATTTTTACTTTTCCAATACATTAGGTTACACTTTTTTTGTATGTTAATTATTCGAATGGAGGTTTTTACATGTTAGATGTTGTTGTGATTGGTGCTGGACCAGCAGGTGCAAGCGCTGCGTTATTAACTGCTAAAGCAGGAAAAAAAACATTGGTGCTTGATAATGATAAGACAGTTACAAAGCGTGCTTGGGTTGAAAACCATTATGGCGTGATGGAAATCTCTGGACCTGACCTCGTAGAAATTGGTAAGCAGCAGGTAACTAAATTTGGCGGGGAAACCGTCCAGGCTACTGTTACTAATATTAGCAAAGTTGGAGAAGGCATCAAGGTGGAAACTGAAAACGGTGAATATGAAGCAAAGCATGTAATTGTTGCTACAGGTTTCCTTGTAGACTTAGCTGAAAAAGCAGGTTTAACTACCAAGCCTGGTACTGAGCCAAGAGTAAAAACTATCCTTGATGTAGATGCAGATGGTAAAACAAATGTCGATGGCATTTGGGCAGCTGGTACAGTAGCTGGTGTGAGCGTACATACCATTGTTACTGCTGGTGACGGCGCAAAGGTTGCGATTAATGTTATCAGTGAATTGAATGGCGAGCGTTATGTCGACCATGATGTGTTAAAGGCATAATGTAAAAATCAAAACCCCCTTATTTATTTGGGGGTTTTGTCATCGTTTCATACCTCTAGATCTTTTCCCTCTTCAACAATATGGAATAAAAGATGTGCTAGGTGATGTATTGGCCCATAGTCTTCTTCCTCTTCACTTACCTCTTCATTAAATTCAAGATCATTTAGATAAAGGGCTGTAAATTCATAAAAATCCTTCAATTGGAAGGAATAGCAGCCAACTGGATCTTCACTGCCATCCTCTCCTGTTGGATCTTCATATTGAAGCATCATGTATGACACATCACCATCGGCATCTTCTGCGTCGAAAAAGACAAAAAAGCCAATATTCGTATCTAAATCAAATAGGTGTCTTGTACCTCCTTCTGTTGCTTTTTCAAAGTCCTCCTGGCTTAGTTTTTGAATCTGCATTGAATCCACATTGTCTTCTTGATGAAAACCTACAATAAATGATTTCATATTCTTTTCCTCCTTGTTTAACACATATAAACTACTTTGCCCCTTATTTTTAGTTTTAATTACGATATAGAAGAAAATAAAAAAATCTCGACAGTAGACGACCGTCGAGAAGAATTTATCATTATCCTACTGGTGGGTAAATGGGGTCAGCTGCCGCTTTGTTTATTTCAACCTTTGCCACATCAATGGATATATTTTGACTGTTACCATCATTTGCGGGTGTTGCAAGAACAAGTAATGAGAGTGAGAATAATAATATAATCGCCTTTTTCATTTTTCTTCCTCCTCAAATAATTCTTGATAGATAATTTACAGCTTCCAGATATTTTCCCTGTTGATTATAGTGCTCTGAAAGCAGCCTGTAATATCGAATCATATCTTCTTTATGTTCTTTTGATCCCTCTAGATAAGGGATTACCTTTACTTCTAAGTATTTCATTGCCTTCTCAGGGGAATCCATATGAATTAAATAAAAATCAGCTAAAAGACCTTGTTTTTTTATGCCAGTCTCTTTGGAAAGTTCTTTAACCTGAAGAAAATATTCCTTTGCTTTCTCCATGTCTGATAATTTGTAATTGATTTCACCAATTCCGTATAAAGTTACTAGATAGTTTTGGTTTTTCATTGGCTGTAAAGATAAACTTTTTTCGTAATAGGTTAATGCTTCTTTCACATTGTTCATTTTATCCTGCAAGTATCCCATATTATGATAGATTTGTGGAAGCATTCTTTCTTCCTTTAACAATTCAGCATTACGAATTAAATGGTTGAAACAAACGTGCGCTTCCTCATAAATCTTTGAATTAGTATAGCTAATTCCAAGCAGCATTAGCGTATGAAGAATCCGATAAAAATTATGCTGATTCATAAAGATTTGCAGTGCTAACCTTCCAAAGTGTATAGCATGTCCTGACTGATCAAGCGCACTCTTTACTAAAGCCCAGTGGTATAGGAGTTCTCCATTGGTTGTTTCATTGTTAGTTTCCACAAATAATTCATCAAAAATCTCATCAGCTTTTTTATGATGACCCTTTAATATTAAGGATACAGCACTGTAATAGCGAAATAAATACATCTCATGTTGGGAAAAATTTTTCTTTTGCTTGTATAAAATATCCCGTTGGGCGTCTGCTTCTGATAGTAATCCCTTGAATAATAGATACCGATATTTATATAATTCATATGAATACATATGAGCAGAAAATGGGATAACATGCTCTATTTCTTTTAACCTATTAAATATTATTTCTATATCCTCACGTAAATAAAAGTTAATTTTCTCACCAAAATCTTTTAGAAGGCTATATATTAACTCCTCTTTTTCTTCCATTTCATCAAAACTGACTTCAAGTCTTTCTAGCAGTAAGGAAATAGTCTCTCCATTAGCATCTTTTGAATTATTCTCGATCTTACTTAAATGAGGGATAGAGCAAATTCCAGCAGCAAGTTCTTTTTGTGTGATCCCTTTTTGAGTCCTGTAGAATTTAATTAATGGTCCGAATTCCATAGTATTACCACCTTTAGAAGCTCTTCCTTTTTCCTATCATTTTATAACAATCAAGCCCCCTCATCCACTTATTTGTTCAGACTATTTAAAAAATTGTTAGATAGTATAGAAAAAACCATCTATTTGCAATAAACAGATGGTTTTTTCCTATTACCTTACTCTTGGGAATCCGAAGCCTGATGCATAATCATCGCCAGTGGCTGCTCCTGTACCGCCTTTAATATCATATAGTTTTGCTCTGTCCTGGAGCTCTTTACGAAGCTGTGTGTGTGACAACGAAGGAGTTTCAGCCCAAATCTTGGCTGCTAACCCTGAAACATGTGGCGTAGCCATTGATGTTCCGCTGATTGTGTTGTAAGAACCATCATGCCATGTAGACTCGATTGCCCTTCCAGGAGCAGAAACTTCAACATCACGTTCTTGAATGACATAATCACCATCTGTAGCAGGATTGCCTCGAGAAGAGAAATCAGCTACACGATATGTACCGTTTTGCTGAACATCTTCCAATGCTGCTACTGCTACTGCGTTGACTAGAGCACCTGGATACCCAATGGTATTGCTTGATGGACCATCATTTCCAGCCGCTGCAATAACTAATACCCCTTTACCGTAGGCATAATCAACAGCATTTGAAATCAAGGTGTCCTTTGCACTAGAACCTAATGACATGGAGATAATTACTTTTGAACCGGTCCTAGTTGCCTCATCTGCCGCTTTACGAATGGCAGAAGCTATATCATCTGAATAACCAGATCCCCGATTATTTAACACTTTGTATGCCCATAAATCAGCCTCTGGTGCCACTCCATATATCCCTTGGCCAGTTCCGCCGTCTGCAAGTACGGTCCCTGCAACATGCGTACCATGACCATTTCCATCTGAACAGCTGCCCTCAATAAGCGGTGATTTGTTCTGTGTAAAATCCTTACATTGTTCGACTCTATTTGTTAGATCTGCGTGACTTGTATTAGCCCCCGTATCAAGGACTGCCACCTTAATTCCAGCGCCTCCAGAAGTTGACTGAATAGCAGAATCGTTATATATGGCTTGAATTCCCCATGGTGTTTGGTCACTTGGACCAGAATTGGTAGAACCACCTGGTTTAGCGGCAGCCTCTTTATTCGGTGCCAGTTGGACTTCCTCAACTCTTTCAATCGTTAAGTTTTTATTTTTTAATAGTGCCTGGTATTGCTTGCTGTTAACCGTAGTTGTAAAACCCTCTGCCCCAAAATCCCAACGAACCCCTACAGTTTTCTTTGCCTGTGCCTTATCAGCGGATGGACCTTGAATAATAACCCGAAGAGGCTCCTCCTGGCTGTTTGGCTGCTGACCGAAGGCACCTGTTGCAAACATGGATACCCCCATTACAAAGCTAAGTACTGACGCACCTACCACTTTTCTCTTCTTCATCCATATTCTCCCCTACTTTTCAACTCCAGGCTTGTACCTGTTCTATTATTATATTTAGAATATTCAGAATATAAATATGAGAATCTACCTAGAAAAGTTGGGAAATTTTTTTAAAAACTCAAAAAAAGACCCTGAATATTTACTTCAGAGCCTTTCCTTTTTTTGATCACAAACTTATACTTCCTGGCAGCCTTGGTTCACAATGGAACCTCCTTCTACCGGTGCTGCCCCCTGTTGACTGAAGAATCCTGTAATAACAAAACTTTGAACATTGTCCGTACCCATTGCGTTATCACGGAACACAGCAACGAAGTTTCGAGTAACATTATTAACCATCATTGTTCCCATTACAGTAATTTCACAGTTTACACCTTCTTGATTACATACAACAGAAGTAATGCTTGTTGAGGTTTCAGTGAAACTTCTGTCTGGAGTTTCATCACTTGTCTGATCAAAAGTAATTGTTACAAAAGATGTTGCTAGGTCTAGGTTACATACATCCGCAGTGTATGTTAGTGTTCCGCTTCGAGTACCCGTTTCACCTGTAAATGTTACTTCTTGGTTCATACGAACTGCTGCAACTCCATCAAGCCCAACACGTACGCCACATAAACAAACAATTCCCATAATTATCCCCCTTTCACACTTTTGATATATTGTATAGAAGTAATAGAAAGTTGCTTATATGTCTGTCCAATTTATTTAAAAAAGGGCATAAAAAATCCGTCAGCTCATGAGTGACGGATTTTTTATACATTAGAAATATTTCTTTTTCCAAAAAATTAATGCAGTTAATGCTGATAAAACACAGGCAACCGTAATGGATATCCAAAAGGCATATGGACTATTTTGTAATGGTAAATCTACGTTCATTCCATAAAAACTGAAAACGATTGTTGGGAACGAGAGAATTATTGTAAACGATGTTAAAAATTTCATGACAATATTCACATTGTTGGAAATAATTGAAGCAAATGCGTCCATCATCCCACTTAGAATCGAGCTGTACGTCTCAGCCATCTCAATCGCCTGGATTTTTTCGATCATCACATCTTCTAATAAATCCTTATCTTCCTCATACATTTTTATATAACTGAAACGAAGAATTTTATCTAAAACGACTTTATTGGATTTTAGGGAAGTTGTGAAATAGACAAGACTCTTTTCTAAAGCAAGAAACGCATACAATTCTTTATTTTTCATCGATTGGTGTAGTTCGCGTTCAATCTCATTTGTTCTTTTATTGATTTGTTTCAAGTACCGCAAATAATAGGATGTAATAATGGCCAGAATTTGCAGAGCAAATCGGTTCTTTTTAAAGGTATAAAACTCTTTTATTTTATTATTCTTAAAAACTTCTAAGATTGGAGTATCCTTTAAGGATACAGTGATAATACACTCTTCCGTTAAGACAATTCCAATTGGGATGGTCTCATAGATGGGAAAGCCAGCATCATCATGCGTAATATAGGGATAATCCACGATGATATAAACCTGGCCATCTTCACGTTCGATTCTTGGACGTTCTTCGTCATCAAGGGCGTCTTTAATAAAGTCAACATAGATGTTAGCCTCAGCGGTAACCCTATTAATTTCTTCCTCGGTTGGGGCGTACATATTAACCCAGCAGCCCTTTGATATTTTTTCAACCTGTTCAAGTACCTTTGTTTCACTGCTTTTATAAATCTCCAACATAATAAAACCTCCTCACTTACTTTGTACGAGGAAGCCAAACTACCTTCTTAAGAGCTGATATTCCTGAAGAATCCAATTCAAAGATAACGCTGACTTCCCCGCTGCTACTAGGGTCCGGGTCTATTGCATAACTCAAAAATATCAACTCCTTGGGCGTATAATTACTCCATTATCATAAACCCAAAATCAAAAAAGCACAAACAAGAATTTATTCAGGAAAATAGGGGTTTAAGTGAATTAATACCTCTTCAATATTGTCGTATCTCTCCATCATTCTCCCTTTGATTTGTTTTGCAAGGTCATGACCGTCCTTAATGGTTTTAAAGTGGTCAATTGATATTCTCAGATCAACTAAAACATAATGACCAAGTTCTCTTGCTCTAATCCGATCAATCCTCTTTACCTCTGGAAATTCATTCACTACATTCATATATTCTTGTAATGTTGCGGCATCAATATTACGTTCAAGCAAGATATCGAAAGCTTCCATTAACATTTCCTTGGAGATTTTAAAAATTAAGTAAGCTACAAATATACTTGCTGCTTTATCTCCATAGTGTAAGATAAAAATATCAAAGCGTTCGCCCATTATGGAGAGGAGAACCCCAATCGCTGCAGCAATCGAAGCCACAATATCTGCTTTGTGGTCAAAGGCAATGGCTTCAATTGCCTTACTATTATGCTCTTTTGCCACCTTTAATGATGAACGGTACAAAATAATCTTAGTAACATAGGAAATGATTGCTACCCACATCGCTAAGTAACTTGGTGTTGCTACTTCATGGAAGAACCCAGCGATTCCTTCATAGACCACATAAATGGAAACGAGGAACAGTAAAATTCCTACGATGCCGGAAACAATGACCTCTGCTTTTCCATGACCATAGGGATGTTCATTATCAGCTGGTTTATTGGCAATTTTAATGACCAGTAAGACTATAACAGAGGCAAAAACATCTGCAGCAGAATGAATTCCATCCGCAAAAACAGCGTCACTATTTCCAAACCAGCCTATGAAAAGTTTACCTAATGTTAAGAGGATATTACTAATCACACTAATCCAGGCAATTTTCTTCGCTAAGGATTCCCTCATCTATCTAGTCCACCTCAAAAAAAATTTCTACTTCTCTACCTGATTATTCCCATTAATCTCCATCTTCATTTCTTCCTCTTCTTCTTCGACGGTAATTCTGTTAATCGCGTCATGAAGAAAATGAAATGCCTCATCCAATTCTTCCCTTGATGGATACTTATCTTTGTTCATACTTATCAGCTCCTTGATTTTTAGTATGAGTAATCCTTGAATAAAACGTAGAAAATACGGTTGTACCAAATTTATTAAAGGAGTGTGCAGCATGGATAAAAAGAACTCTACAAACAACAGTACAGACCTAGCTGGACGTATTTACGAAACAAGCGACTATCAAAAAAACGATGTCATCGCTACTGGACTTTCGACCACCCACGAACAGGCAAGTGACAGCTATATGGAGGGGGAAATTGATACATCCACTGATGACGATTTAAACGCGAAGGATCTCCCGATTGCACAAAAGCCATACAGAAACGAATAAAATTAGAGAAAACAGCTTTCAAAACGCGAAAGCTGTTTTTCTGTTTATTTATCGTCATCCACATATGGATCTTTTTCATATGCTGGCAGATCTCCAAAGCTTGTCATGATTCCTTCTTCATCAAGTGACTCTTCATAGCGTTCATGTTGTGGGTTTGGGTACACGGTAACATTGTTCCCATATATATCGTTACCTACAAAATTTTCATAGTCCTCCACATACCCCTCATTTTCATCTGGTTCAATCCCAACATCATTGTAGTGCTCTTGTGGAAAGGCTAAATCTGATGGTGTGTCGGATGTTCCCCATTGTTCAACAATCTGCCAAGAGTCCTCTGCGTCAAAGGCGACATTCTCATCTTTCGTATCCATATCAAATTTCCCAAACGGCGGCATTAATACTCCCTCTTCAATAGGTCGATCATGTGATACTACTTGATCTGGACTATGTTCTTTACAATAGGTCGTATTCGGTAAAGCCTCTAATCGTTCAAAAGATATTTCGTTCCCACATACTTCACATTTTCCATACTGACCATTTTCCATTGCTTCAAGTGCCTTATTTATATTTCTTAGCTGTAAATCAGTATGCTCATTTAACGCAATATCCTTTTCACGTTCATACAACTCTGAACCTTCATCAGCAGGATGATTATCATAACTTGATAACTCCCCCAACGATTCATGAAAATGACCTCGTTCTAAACCATAATGGTCATTTTGCTCGAGGCGCTCTTCTATTTCCTCTTTTTCCTTTAGTAATTGCAAACGAAAACCAGCAAGCTGCTCTGTCGTTAACATAGTAAACCCCTTTCAAGGCTTATTGCTTATCTATTTCGCCCATTTTATATTTCAACTTTTTCTAGTACCTCTTTATTTTCAATGTTTTAGGCCATGATTATGTAATTAATTTAGGGATTCCAACAAAATCCTAATTGCTCTTATGAACTAGCTGAATAAGTTTTTGGTGAGCGTGTATCTTAACATATAGAATGTCATTAAAAAGGAATGAGGGAATACAGATGGTAAACGAAAATTTTAACAAATTTAGAAGAGAACAGCAGGAACATCAAAGTGTTTATTTAGGCGGTGCAAATAAACAACGAGGCAAGAATGACCCTGAATATAATAACCAGGACATTACAGATAAATCAGTAGGAGCAACCGGGAGAAGTGTGAATGGGCAAATCGAGTAGCGGGGAAAATGAACAAAAAAATATGAAGTGGTGGCAGCTTTCGTTATTTGGGGTGGGGTGTACAATCGGTACAGGATTCTTCTTAGGGTCAAGTATCGCCATAAAAATGACTGGACCTGCTATTCTTATCGCTTTCATCCTTGCAGCTGCTGGAACCTATTTGGTCTTTGATGCACTTGCAAAAATGACTGCACAAGAACCTCTAAAGGGCGGGTTTCGTTCCTATGCGAAAAAAGCCTTCGGCCGCTGGGCTGGATTTAGCAGCGGATGGGTCTATTGGATGTCAGAGGTTTTAATAATGGGCAGTCAAATGACAGCTCTATCAATTTTTTCACGATTTTGGTTCCCAAAAATTCCACTATGGGCATTTGCAGGTATTTATGCTCTCCTTGGACTAGTTGTCGTCTTAATTGGCGTAAGTATACTTAACAAATTAGAGAATATTCTTGCCGTCATAAAAATAGCGGCCATATTAATGTTTGTTGTCATTGCTTTATTAGCGATATTTGGAGTGATTGATGGAGACCGGCCAATTCAATATCCTGACAGCAGAAAGGATTTTATTCCTCATGGTGTATTAGGGTTATGGTCCGGGGTTATTTTTGCCTTCTATGCATTTGGAGGAATTGAAATCCTTGGCTTAATGGCTACCCAATTAAAGGATCCAAAGGAAGCTCCTAAAGCTGGCAAGGTAATGCTGATAACTCTTATGGTTATCTACATACTCTCCATTGGTCTTGCTGTCATAATGGTTCCATGGAATCAGTTTAGTGGTGAGAAAAGTCCATTCGTAAATGCATTAGACAACTACAATTTAACGTTTATTCCACATCTTTTTAACGGAGCATTAATTATTGCAGGATTTTCAACGATGGTTGCCTCCCTATTTGCTGTTACCAGTATTCTTGTTACACTCTCTGAAGAAGGAGATGCACCGGGACTATTTTGCAGACAAGGTAAACTAAAAGTACCTATTCCCACTTTACTCATTACCGTTTTGGGAATATCTGCTTCGATTGTCTGTGCACTCTTAATGCCAGGTCATGTTTATGAATACATTACCACTGCTGCAGGACTCATGCTCCTCTACAACTGGATTTTCATTTTAGCATCATCATGGAAATTATTAGAGGTAACAGCAAAAGATAAAATAAAATATTCAATTGGGATCCTTTTCATTCTTATTGCTGTTAGTGGAACGTTATTTCATAGCACAAGCCGGCCTGGTTTCTTTATTAGCCTAGCTTTCGTTGGTATTATAGGCTGCATAACTTTAATTATGAATCTCAAGTGGAAAAAGAAAAAGAAGAAGGGCAAAGTACTTAGTCCTTGGCCAACCGCTTGATTGCCAGCGCTTATTATTCGCTGGCTTTTTGAGTTATCCGAATAAAACTTTAAAGGCTTGGTATCCAAAGTAAATCCCGAACCCAATCAGTGATACTCCAGACAGGAGCGAAATCCCCACAAGCAGCTGCGAGGTTAAATATTTCCGAAAATTACTCGCAATCCCAGCCATTGTGAAATCCCAAATAAGTAAACCAATAAAAATGGCACTGCTGTAAATAATTAATTGACTTGTTTCATAGGTTGCAGCAGTCTTGGCGAGCACTGAGCCGTAAATTCCCAGCCAAAATAAAATCGTTAACGGATTGGATATCGACATAAAGAAACCAGATAAAAAGGATTTTACTAAGTGTTCATCCTTTCTTTTCTCTCCTATTTTCAGCTTATTAGCAGAAAGCATGGTTTCAATTCCAGTATAAATTAAGACAAAGCAGCCAAATAACCATAAAAAAGTTTTCATAAAAGGAGTTTCTAGGAAATGCACCACTCCAAAATAAACAATCATCATGTAAACCCCATCAGCTACGACCGCCCCTACCCCAATAAGCCATGAATGCATAAATCCATGCTTTATCCCCTTATCAATTTGAGCAGCATTAATGGGACCAATAGGAGCCGCCAGCGACAATCCCAGCAAAATATAACTCAAAAATACATTCATTCTAATCTCTCCCTGAATTGAAATAGAAGCCTGTCTTTCAATTTCTATTCAGGAAATAGGGGTTGTACCACTTTATTTTCATAAAAAAAGGAGATTTCTTTAGATAAGAAAACTCCTTTAAGCAGTCTTTACAGTATTGAATACAAAATATTTTTGCCCTAGGTAATTACTTATTGTATAAAGCACACTTCCTATAAGCACAGCTCCATTTTGTTCAACCGCTGTACTTACAAAATGAAAGGGATTGAACCAAAACATTAGCTTTTCACTACAGAAATAAGCACCAAAATAGCAAATGAGTATGATGGTCAAAAATCTTGGCAGCCCTCTTTGAATGGAGACCGTACTATTGAAGGTATAAGATCGATTTAAAAGATAACTTATACAAGCCCCAGCAAAATTTCCTACAAAGGTCGAAACCCAATACGAAAGATGTAGAGCATTTAGTAAAAAGAAGATGATAAATAAACCGACACACGTATTGATAACCCCAACCAGAAGAAAACGAATGAATGAATTAGTTGGTTTTATAAAACTCCTCCTCCTCATTTTTTCGAATTAAATGACGCCGTGGGATTGGTATAGAAAAGGTATCAATATCAATAATAAACTTGGGACGCTGCTTTGATTCCTTATAAATTTTCCCTACATACTCTCCAATTAACCCAATAGCAATTAGCTGCAAGCCGCCAATCAACCAGATAGAAGTGATAAGTGATGTCCATCCTGTTTGTGTTTCCCCAAGTGTTTTCAGCATTAAAAAGTATAAGCCAAATACCAGGCTTAGGAAAAAGGAAACAAAACCGATTATTAATACAAAGCGAATAGGAGAAACAGAAAAGGAGGTGATTCCATCAAAGGCAAAAGCCAGCATTTTTTTTAACGGGTACTTTGTTTCACCTGCTTGTCTTTCTTTACGGTCATAGTAGACAACATCCGAACGAAATCCAAGGAGTGGCACAATACCGCGTAAAAAAAGATTTACCTCTTTAAATCCTTCTAACTCCATTAAAGCTCGTTTACTCATTAAACGAAAATCCGCATGGTTATAAACAAGATCAACACCCAATTTTTTCATTACCTTATAAAAACCTTGAGCCGTACTCCTCTTAAAGATGGTGTCAGTATCCCTTCGCTTTCGAACGCCATACACAATTTCATTTCCTTCATTAAATTTATGGATAAATTCACGAATAACCTGAACATCATCCTGTAGGTCTGCGTCAATAGAGACAACACAATCTGAAGTATCCTTTGCTGCAAACAAGCCTGCTAACAATGCGTTTTGATGACCAACATTTCTTGATAATTTTATTCCGCGGACATGCTCATTTCTTAATCCTGCTTTATAAATGATTTCCCATGTTCGATCCTTACTTCCATCATCTACGAACAATATCTTGGTTTTGTTAGAAACAAGCTGTTCGCTGACCAATTGTTTTACGAACTGGTTCAGTTGATGAATGGTTTCAGGTAAAACATCTTCTTCATTATAACAAGGTACGACTATCGTCAGGACAGGTTCCATATCTGTAATAACCCCCGATGTTTATAAAGTCTTGTATAAATAGATTTTCCATGCGGAACTTTTCGATTCAAATACCTTATCCAGTGTCAGTTGATTTTCCTCTGAGTTTGTTATGGGTAATGCAGAAAGGATATATGTACCACCCATCTCTTTAAACACAGACGTATTTAATTGCAAGTTGTTTAATTTCCTTTTGGAGTCCTTTTTGATCATATATTTTTTTCCAAGCTGGTCCGTAAAGATATAACAGCGCCCGCCCCATTGATCAAAGTATTTGCGAATCGTTTTATCTTTTGCTAATTCCGACTCTATTATTTTTCTAAACTTGTGCTTATAGGTTAATGGATAAAAGTTATTATAGGTATCTAGCGTGTAAAAGCCATTATACTGGGAAATGGCAGGATGAATTCCGATACTAGCCACCCGATAATTTTCTTGATCTTGTCCGATGTGCTCTTTTATCTCTGTAAATAATTCCTCCGCATAAAATTCTTTAACTGTAGGCTTTTTCTGATAGATAATCTCATCATTAAATAAACATAATAAAAGAATTTGCAGGATCGCTAACCATTTTGCCGTTTTCGACCAGCTATGTCCTTGAAGAGAGAGTATCTTCAATGCCAGGGCAAATCCAGCATATATGACCATCGGCCTTAAAAAGTGATAGCGGGCAAAATTAAAGGTATCCATAAAGTGAAACCTTTTCGTTAACGGTAACCAGCCTTTATAAAACCAAAAAGCATACCAGAGAGATAACAAGATATTTAAGACAAATAAAAAGACAAAAAGCTTTTCCTGTTTCCAAAGTTTTTTTGTAAAGACAAAATAAAGGGCAATTAACGTAACGGGTAAAATAAATAAACCATGCACCGTCATTACATGCGTATGTCCTAAAACATAATTTTTTAGTGTTAATCGTACTACTCTCCATAAGGGTAAGGAAGCATGGAAATATTCGTCACGGCTGTTTGGTTCAGTGGAAAATAAGAAAGAATAAATCAATCGATATTCAACGAGCATGAAAATACAAGTCATATAGGCAATAGAAAAAAAGAAACGAAGATTCCATCCTTTGCCTCTGACAACATCCAGGAGCCAACAGATTCCCATAGCACTTAAAAAAAAGAAAAAACCTAAAACAATACTTGCGTAAAATGGAATTAGTGTTAGGACTATGTAATCTTTCTTCGTTCCCTCTCCGTTTCGAATATTAAGGAAAGCCCACAATGCAAGCGGCATTCCCATTGTACTAAGCATTCCTGATGGCCAAAAGGGGGTTAAACTAAAGGCAAGTGCAGTGCCAATCTGCAGGAAGGTCCATCTATCATCTGAAAGGAAATGTTTTTTTAATAGTAAATACATCCCTATAAATGCAACTATTCTGGTTAATGCCTGACTGAGACCATAGGCAATCATGGTTGGAAACAACGCATAGAGCCAAACAATAATACTGTATTCCGTCCCAAATGCATTTCTTGGCACCCCATTAATAATTTGGGGAATCACAGCATTTACATCTCCAAACATTTGACCGCTTCTGGCTAGAACTTTATACCATGCTAAATTCGAATCCAAGTTATCATGAACACGGATATGAGCATTCTCTTGGAGAATAAAGAGTGGGGAAAGATATATAGTTAAAATCAGTAAAGCAAAAAGGATGAATCTCAGCTCTTTTTTCGTATCTCTGTACACTCATTCACACCTCGTAAACCTGTGTCCTCTATATAACCTTATGTTTAATAAAGTTTGCAAATGGGATGGAAATTATTCCTTTTTATCAATTGTTTTCCTCCCTAAAAGAAGGCTCTAGATAAAAAAATAACCTTCCGAATGAATGAAAGGTTATTTTTTACCTGATTTAATGTTTTATTTGTATATTACCGTATACATTTAAAAGTAGGTCGAGCTTTTGGCTGCATTGAACAACATTTGGGTTACAGTATCCATATTGTTGCGCTAGATCAATCATTTCTATCCTCGTTTTTTCAATATCAGATAACAAATAGTACATGCTGGTTTCCATAGCTCCAACCTCTTTTCATGTTTATAACATATTTATATTATTAACCTTAATTTATAAATTTTAACAATATAATACAAGTAGAATTATTAAAAATTATTGTATCTTTCGTGAACATTATACTAGTACAATATTCCTAACGGGTTTATTCTGTACTTAATATAGATTCAAGTTCCTTTACAAGGGCCTTCCCTGTTTCAATATACTGTTCAGGAAAACTGGCGTCCTTATCAACTGGTTCAGAAAATTGATTTAAAGTGCCTGCGTCACCAATGTGGTCATCAAGTCCTATTTGATATTTATGAGACAATAGGAATGGACGGCTAAGCTCCACTGTACAGTTTCGTGCGTCTAACTGGCCATCTATGGCTGAAAATGGCAGCCTCAGAAATTGATATCCCACTTCATCATTTATTTTGTAGTCAAAGGCACCATGGTCATAATCCCAGTTATCGCCGATTGCATAACCGATTGGTTTTAATTTTTGTTCCAGCTTATACAAATCAAACTGCTTACCTTCTACACTTGATGGTATTTCAATCATGATCGAGCCCCCTTATCATCATTATTTATTAGTTTCTCCAAAAAAGATAAAAAATAGAGTACTGATTTTGTCAGTACTCTACTTTTTTATTTGCTGTGCTGTATTGGGTCTGTTGATTTGCGCTCCAGGCGCTTCGCTTTCCGC
>NZ_NPDD01000070.1 GCF_002272245.1 Bacillus sp. 7884-1
CAGAGTGCCAAAATCATTAATTCTTTTAACACACAGTTATTAATTACAGTCTTTTTTCTAGCTCGGCTTTCTTTTCTTCGAAGCCTGGTTTGCCTAATAAAGCAAACATGTTTACTTTGTATGCTTCGACTCCTGGCTGGTCGAATGGATTTACTCCTAGGAGGTATCCGCTCATTGCACATGCCTTTTCGAAGAAATAGACTAGGTAGCCAAATGTGTATTCATCCATTTCAGGAATGGATACGATTAAGTTTGGTACGCCTCCATCTGTATGTGCAAGCATTGTTCCTTGGAATGCTTTATTGTTTACAAAGTCAACGGATTGTCCTGCTAAATAATTTAAGCCGTCTAAATCACTATCTGCCTCTTCAATCGTCAATTCATGGCGTGGTTTTTCCACCTTAATGACTGTTTCAAACAAATCACGGCGGCCTTCTTGTACATATTGTCCTAAAGAATGTAGATCGGTTGAGAAGTTAGCGGAAGAAGGGTAAATTCCTTTTTGGTCTTTTCCTTCACTCTCTCCAAATAGTTGCTTCCACCATTCAGAAAAGTACTGAAGTCCAGGCTCATAATTGATTAACATTTCAATCGTTTTCCCTTTATTATAAAGAGCATTTCTAACCGCAGCATATTGGTAAGCAGGATTTTCATCTAGCTCTGAATGGCCGTAGTCTTCTTGTGCTTTAGCAGCCCCCTGCATCATCTTATCAATGTCCGCACCACTTACAGCGATAGGAAGTAAGCCAACTGCTGTTAACACTGAATAACGTCCGCCAATATCATCTGCGATCACAAATGATTCATATCCTTCTTCATTGGCCAAGGTTTTCAATGCACCTCTTGCCTTGTCTGTTGTTGCATAGATTCTCTTCTTTGCTTCTTCAGCACCATACTTTTCCTCAAGAAGTTTACGGAAGATTCTAAAGGCAATCGCTGGCTCCGTTGTCGTTCCAGACTTTGAAATAACATTGACGGAAAAGTCTATTCCATCAAGGAGATCCATAACATCTCTCATATAGGTGGAACTAATATTATTGCCAACAAAAATAATTTGTGGTGTTTGACGCTTTTCTTTTGGCAGGGCATTGTAGAAGCTATGCTGAAGCATTTCAATCGCTGCTCTTGCTCCTAAATACGATCCGCCAATTCCAATCACAAGGAGCACGTCTGAATCGGATTTGATTTTTTCCGCCGCTTTTTTAATACGTGAGAACTCTTCCTTATCATAGTTGGTAGGAAGGTCTATCCAGCCTAAATAGTCACTTCCTGCTCCTGTTTGCTCATGCAGGGAATGGTGGGCAACCTTCACGGCGTCGCGTAAATATGTAATCTCATGTTCTGCAAAGAAGGCTAACGCTTTTGAATAATCAAAACGTATGTGTGTCATGTATGTAATCCTCCAATATTTTATTTTCATTTCTCACTTTAACGAATGCTGGACAGATTATCAAGAATAGGCTTCCCTTGTAAGCGTACCCATTTTCGCCAATTTTTTTACATGTTAAAGAATTTGTCGAAAAAGAAAAACGAGCATTAAAAAATGCCCGTTATTTTTTACAGTGACTCACGGTAAATCGTTACTACATCTTCTCTATTCAATTTCGTAAAGTTGCCGAATTCACCGTACACCATTGCTTTGTCAGCCATCAAGTCAATTTTGCTGTCATCGATATTATAGTCAGCTAAACGCGCAGGTGCTCCAATACTGTTCCAGTACTCACGTAATTTTTGAATACCTGCGAGGCCAGCTTCCTCAGCACTTTTCCCTTCTGGATTAACCCCAAACACTCTGAGCGCGAGCTGTTTAAAGCGCTCTGGTTTTACCTTAAGATTATGTTTCATCCAGTGAGGAAATAAAATTGCAAGACCCCCGCCATGAGGGATGTCATATACAGCTGAAACGGCATGTTCAAGATTATGGGTAGCCCAATCGCCGCGATAACCCATATTTAAAATACCGTTTAAAGCCATTGTCCCATTATAAAGAATGGTTGCTCGATGGTCATAACTCTCTAAGTCCTCAAGCAATTTAGGTGCAGTTTCCATTATCGTAATCAGTAAGGATTCACACATACGATCCTGGAATAATGTATTCTCCTCCAAATGAAAATAATGCTCTAATACATGGGACATCATATCGACAATTCCATAAATCGTCTGATCTCTTGGAACGGAAAAAGTATGTACGGGATCTAGAATCGAGAATTTCGGAAAGGTAAGCGGACTTCCCCAGCCGTATTTTTCGTTCGTTTCCCAATTGGTGATAACCGATCCAGAATTCATTTCTGAACCTGTTGCTGCTAATGTCAAAACAGTACCAAAAGGCAGTGCATCAGTTACGGTTGCTTTCTTTATGACCAAGTCCCATGCATCTCCGTCATATTTTGCGCCTGCGGCAATTAACTTCGTACAATCGATAACACTGCCCCCGCCAACGGCTAAAAGGACGTCAATCCCTTCCTTTTTACATATTTCTACTCCCATACGTGCTGTTGTAATTCGAGGATTCGGTTCTACCCCCGGTAATTCAAAAACCTGTGCATCAATTTCTTTCAGTAGGTTGATCACCTTGTCATAAAGACCGCTGCGTTTAATGCTGCCGCCGCCATAAACTACTAACACCTTTTGTCCATAAAGAGGTATTTCCTTTTTTATTTGCTCAAGCTGTCCTTTACCAAAAATTAATTTGGTCGGATTCCAAAATGTGAAATTTTGCATGAAGTGCACCATCCTTTCACATCCCATTATTATTTAAAAAAATTTATTTTGCAAAGATATAGAAATGAATATTTATATACATTTATCTTCAATCTAATAGTGAACATAAATTCGATAGGAGGAATCCTGCTTGAGTACGATTCAAAGAATTGCTTTAATTCTTACAATCATTGGTGCTATTAATTGGGGATTAATTGGTTTTTTTGGATTTAATTTAGTTGAAGCCATTTTTGGTGATAATTCAGCACTATCAAGAATTATTTATGGCTTAGTGGGAATCGCTGGACTTATTAATCTTGGACTTCTCTTCAAGCCAAATGAAGCGTATGTAAGGGATCCAGAAACGGAAACTACAAGATAAAGATATAAGAAAATCCTTGCATTGGTATCGCAAGGATTTTTTTATATCCATCCTCTAAATTCTGAGGCTTCTACTAATTTTCTAACCCCAACCATATAAGCAGCAACACGTAAATTTACATTGTGATTTTTTGAGATAGCATAAATTTGTTGAAATGCACTGACCATCTTCACACGTAATTTATCTGTTACTTCTTTTTCATCCCAATAATAGCCTTGCTTATTCTGAACCCATTCAAAATAGGAGACAGTCACTCCTCCAGCTCCCGCCAAAACATCAGGAACAAGCAGTATGCCACGTTCAGAAAGAATCCTGGTTGCTTCCCTGGTTGTAGGGCCATTGGCAGCTTCCACTACTATCTTGGCCTTTATATTTTGAGCATTTTTAGCAGTAATTTGATTGGAGGTCGCTGCTGGTACAAGAATATCACATTCTTGTTCAAGCAATTCCTCATTGGTAATGACACCGTCAAAAAGACTAGTTACTGTACCAAAACTGTCACGGCGCTGAAGTAAATAATCAATATTTAGGCCATCTGGGTCGTAAAGGGCGCCATAAACATCAGAAATCCCAACGACAATGGCCCCAGATTGGTGCATAAATTTTGCAATGGAACTGCCAGCGTTACCAAATCCCTGTACAATGATACGGGCACCCTTTAGCGAAAGACCTCTGATCTTTGCAGCTTCTTCTACACAGATTGCTGCTCCCAGTGCCCCTGCTTCTTCCCTTCCTTCTGACCCACCAAGCATGAGTGGCTTTCCCGTTATAAAGCCAGGAGAGTCAAACTTACGGAGACGACTATATTCATCCATCATCCAGGCCATAATCTGAGAATTTGTATACATATCTGGTGCCGGGATATCTTTCGTTGGACCCACAACTTGACTAATGGAACGTACATAACCGCGGCTTAGGCGTTCAAGTTCACCAAATGAAAGAGTTCGAGGATTACATAGGATCCCTCCCTTTCCGCCTCCAAACGGTAAATCAGCAATTCCACATTTCAAGCTCATCCACATAGACAATGCCTTTATTTCATCTTCATTAATCTTAGGATGAAAACGAACACCACCGATTGTCGGTCCAACTGAATCATTGTGATGAGCTCTAAAGCCAGTAAAAACTTTAACCGACCCATCATCCATCCGAACCGGAATCCTCACATTCAACATTCTAATAGGTTCTTTCAACATCTCAAATGCATTTTCTGTAAACCCCAGCCTTTTTAAAGCATCATGAATAACAATCTGCGTGGAGGTAAGAAGATTTAAGTTCTCTTTCTCTTTATCATTTTCACCTGCCCGATTTGTTACATCATTCTTCCCCATTCTGGCACCTCAGCTTTTTTTCATTTAGGCAAGCACTTTATTGATACGCTCTATTGCCCAATCTAATTCTTCTTGGTTGATAATCAAAGGAGGGGCGAAACGAATCACAGTATCATGCGTTTCCTTGCATAAAATCCCTTGCTCCTTTAATTCTTCACAATATTTTCGTGCTGGTTCTGTTAATTCTACCCCGATAAACAAACCGCGGCCTCTTACTTCTTTAATCCTTGGATTATGAATTTCTTTTAATTTGCTTACAAAATATTCGCCTAATTCCAATGATTTATCGGAGAGTTTTTCGTCAATCAGAACATCCAGAGCAGCTATTGATACTGCACATGCAAGTGGATTGCCTCCGAAGGTAGAACCATGAGAACCTGGATTAAATACACCTAAAATGTTATTATTTGCAACTACACATGAGATGGGGAAAACACCGCCGCCAAGCGCTTTACCAAGGATATACATATCAGGCTCTATTCCTTCCCATTCACACGCAAACATTTTTCCGGTACGAGCTAAGCCAGCTTGAATCTCATCTGCAATAAAGAGAACATTATTTTCTTTACATAAGTCAAAGGCAGCTTTCATAAAGCCTTCAGGTGGAATAACAATTCCCGCTTCTCCTTGAATTGGTTCAATTAAAAATGCTGCAGTATTGGCGGAAATAGCAGATTTTAAAGCTTCTAAATCTCCATAGGGAATAAGTTTTATTCCTGGAAGCATTGGTCCAAATCCTCGTTTATATTCAGCTTCAGAGGATAAGGAAACGGCCGTCATCGTTCTGCCATGGAAATTGCCTATACAAGCGATAATTTCTGCTTGGTTCTCAGCTACCCCCTTTACATCATAGGACCAGCGGCGCGCTGCTTTAATTGCTGTTTCGACTGCCTCAGCACCTGTATTCATTGGAAGCGCCATTTCTTTTCTTGTTAATTTGCAAATTTTTTCATACCAAGGTCCTAATTGGTCATTATGAAAGGCACGAGAAGTTAACGTTACCTTATCAGCTTGATCCTTTAATGCTTGAATAATTTTTGGATGGCGATGGCCTTGGTTAACTGCAGAATAAGCACTCAACATATCCATATATTTATTTCCTTCAGGATCCTCTACCCAAACTCCTTCAGCACGTGAAATAACAATTGGAAGCGGGTGGTAATTATGTGCCCCGTATTTTTCAGTTTGTTCTATTAAGCCTTTAGATTTCTTTTCTGCAGCCATTAAACTTTTCCTCCGTTTCAAAGGTGAGTTATGTACATACTTATTGTAGCCGAGCATTGAAAAAGAATGAACAGATACTGCAAAAATCTTTTTTAAAATATAGGCTGTGTTAAATTGGGCTGTTGATTTGTGCTACAGG
>NZ_NPDD01000071.1 GCF_002272245.1 Bacillus sp. 7884-1
CAGAGTTCTAAAATCAACAGTTACCTTTAACACAGCCAATAAATAAAAAAACCTAGCTCCCGCTAGTTAAATAGCATGGGGCTAGGTTTTTTTATTTTTATTATTTCTTAATTAAATCTTCACGTTGAGATTGGTCAATCCATTCTTGCAGCTTATCCTTTAAAGTGTTAAAGCCTTGTTGTCCTTCAACTTCAGGTACGATAGCAGCTGCTTGACGCTTACGAGGTTTCTTTGGTTTAGCAACAGCCTGTTGAACAGGAGCTTCTTCCGTTGCACGAATAGATAAACCAATTTTCCCAGCATTTTCATCAATTGACAATACTTTTACATTAACTTCATCTCCAACTTTAAGATGTTCATTAATGTCTTTTACATAACCATGTGTGATTTCTGAAATATGCACAAGACCTTGTGTATTTTCATCTAATGCTATGAACGCACCATATGGTTGAATTCCAGTTACTTTACCAGTTAATACACTTCCAGTTTCGATCTTTTCTGTCATGAAAACACTCCTAAGAAATAATTATTTTATCTTCTATATACGCAATAAGAAATTATAGCACATTCTATACATATAATCAAAAAAGGTTTTCCTCAGGAAGGAAGAGAAAACGTTAACATAATGTTCAAATAGGATTTTTCCCAGAAAAAAGAAATTTATGTTAGAATGAAAATGAGATAATGTCTTTGTGGGAGAGGTGATCATATGAATACAATTGGCAGTACGATAAAAACTTATCGAGAACACTTGAAACTGACAAAAGAGGAATTGGCACAAAAAATTAGAGTAGGAATTCATACAATCGAAAAATATGAATCTGGCGAACAAATTCCAAGTACTCAAACACTTTTAAAATTGTCTACCGTTCTTGACATCCCTGCATCTGAACTATATTTAGACCAACTCGATAAACACATATAATTTTTATCATGATTGTATAAAGTAAGCAAAAATGGGAAATCATTTATTTATAAGCTTTCTAGTATTCCCCCCTTTTTTGAAGTGGACAACCTAATAAGGTGTGTCCTCTTTTTTTTGAAAAAAATGTAGGAATACGTGTGAAATAACAGGCGACTGGAGAAATTATTATTACGAATAAATCAATAGAAGGTGGGTTGAATACGTGGAAGAGAAGGTTTTTTACCGTAACCAGCTAGTGAATGATATTAATATTTATTATGAGTTTTATCCAAATCCTAATTCCGAAAAGACACTAGTCCTGCTTCATGGATTTCTTTCCTCCACTTTTAGCTATCGAAGATTGATTCCCCTTTTAAATAAAGAATATCAAGTCGTTTCCATAGACCTCCCTCCCTTTGGAAAGAGCGGGAAAAGTAATAATTTTATTTATTCCTATCGTAATCTTGCTCAAACGGTTATTCAGCTCATTTCTACACTTGGATTAAAAGAAATTACTCTTATCGGTCATTCAATGGGCGGACAAATTGTTCTCAATATCCTGCATCAACAGCCCGATTTAGCACAAAAGGCAGTCCTGCTTTGCAGTTCATCTTATTCCAAACGTTCAAAACTGCCATTGATTATTGGAAGTTATATTCCTTATTTTCATCTATATGTAAAGTTTTTTCTTGCACGTTCAGGTATCATGCAAAATCTTCAAAATGTTGTTCATGACCATTCCTTAATTAGTGATGAGATGCTTTTTGGCTATGTACAGCCTTTTTTAAAGGATGAAATTTTCCTTGCCTTAACAAGAATGATTCGCGACCATGAAGGCGACCTATCAACGGTAGTACTCAATCAAATTGCCCATCCATGTTTATTAATTTGGGGTGAGTATGATAAAGTTGTCCCATTATCAGTTGGGAAGCGCTTGAAAAATGATTTAAGGGAATCTGAACTGGTTATTTTGAGGGAAACGGGTCATTTAGTTCCTGAGGAACGTCCTGATGATGTTTTTCAGCATATTAAACAATTCTTGGCATAAAAAAACGACAGCCCTTGCTGTCGTTTTATATTGTACAAGAGTCGTTATCCTTTATTAACATCAGTTCATTAGCAATTTTCAAGCACTGTTCCATTGGTATTGTGCTTGAAAAGGAAAATTCATATATGCTTTGTATTCTTTCTGCTAATGCCTCTGAGTTGTCTAACTCATGAATCGCTTGGATGGTATCAGCTATCTCCGTGTCATAATTACCATTCGATAATTTGAAAGGATCCCATTCGTTTAATACGTCCACAAATTGCAAATTCGTTTTCATTTCACTTTCCATTTCATTCTCCTCCTCCCTGTTTATTTCTATTGTTTAGCTCCAGCGCCTAGGGATTCCGCTTTCCTATTTAAGAACGTACTCTGCAAGTACTGTTTGGAGTTCATAGATATTTAGGTTTTTGTTAAATTGTTTTTGAAGTGGGAGCGCATTACCTGATATCCAGATTTTTAATTCTGCGTCCAAATCGAAGCTTCCCGCCGTCTCAATACTAAAATGGGTAATACTTTTATAGGGGATAGAATGATACTCAACCTTCTTTCCTGTCAGCCCCTGCTTATCCACTAAAATCAGTCGTTTATTGGTAAAAATAAATAAATCTCTAATTAACTTATACGCTTTATCAATTCTTTCATTCACTGCAAGTATTCTAGCGAATTCCCTTTGTGCATCTGCAGGGTTTACCTCTGCGGCATTTCCCATCATACCATCAAAAAATCCCATCAAACTCACACCTTTCCTTGGAACTTTCTAAATTATTATATATGAAAGTTTAATTTACAACCATTGCTATTGGACTAGCTCCAACAAATGCTGAAGCATTTGTTCACCTGAAATTAGTGCTTCTCCTCCTCCCTGAGCAAATGCATCACTTCCGCCACCCTTACCATTAATGATAGAAAGTGCATTTCCTATTACCTTTTTCATGCTTACGTTTTCTGCTGGCCCTCGTGCACAAACTAGCTGTAGCTTATCTTCATTTTGTGAAACGAATAACACAAAGGTTTCTTCATCCTCTGCAATAATGATTCTGGCTATTTTTTGAAGTTCTTGAATTGTTCTGTTTTGAAACACACCACTGACAATTCTATTCTCACTTTTACCCTTTTCTAATAAACTCTTTGCTTCATAGTGAAGCAGGGTCTCAACCGATTGTTCTAATTCTTTCTCCATTGCTTTACTATTCTCTAGAAGCCGAGTTACTACCTCCTGCATATCATTTTCAGGAGCATTAAGTAGTTTCGTTAGCTCCATAAGCACCTTATTTTTTTTGTGAAACTGTTTCAAAATACGATTTCCACAAACAAATTGAACGCGGACTTTTTTCTTTTGTCTTTCCCAGTTTATTATTTTTATTGTTTGGACTTCCCCCGTTGTTTTCGGATGAGTTCCGCCACAGCCGTTATAATCAAAGTTTGGAATAATTACAAGCCGAATATCCTCTTTTACCTTTGTCTCTTTTCGTAAATTATAATTTCCTAATTCATCTTCTGTGACCCACTTTGTTTCAATTGGTCGATTTTCTAAAATAATCTGGTTGGCTAGTTCCTCTACTTTCAAAGCTTCCGATTCCAAAAGATTAACTGTTTCTAAATCTATTGTTAAAGTTTCATTTCCTAAATGGAAGCCGATTGTCTTGTATCCATATATTTGTTCAAAGGCTGCCGAGAGAATATGTTGGCCTGCATGCTGCTGCATATGGTCAAATCTTCTTTCCCAGTCGATTACACCATAAACGGGAGAGCTTTCAGCATGTACTTCGCTTTCAAGGTAATGACGAACTTCCCCCGCTGTTTCCTCCACATTCAGTACTTTAATGTTTTCAATGGTTCCAATATCATGCGGCTGTCCACCGCCTGTTGGGTAAAAAGCTGTTTGATCCAACACTATGTAATAATTTCCATCTCTGTCTTTTCCCTGGTCAACTACTTGTGCTGTAAATGAATTTATGTAAGCATCTTGATAATAAATTTTTTTCCCCATGCTTATATGCTCCTAGTTTTTATTTATTAGGCTGTGTTAAACTAGGCTGTTGATTGGAACTCCAGGCGCTATGCTTTCCGCGGGCTCG
>NZ_NPDD01000072.1 GCF_002272245.1 Bacillus sp. 7884-1
GTTCTAAGATCAACAGTATCCTTTAACACAGCCATTTATTAAAAAGCCTGTCCCCTCAATTATGAAGAAACAGGCTTGTCAGGTCTAATTTTTCTTTCTTATTTTTTTCGCTGTGAAAAGCCGCCCATTTTTAGATTTCCTTATTTCTTATTATCTTTAGAGATTTTACCGCATGCAATCCTTGCACCAGAATCTCCTTCAGGCTGGGTCATTCCATCATCTTTTTCTTCATGAATCACAATAGAAGTTCCATCTTTCGGAAAAAGAGACTTCTTCCCCTCTTTTAACGTTACATTAGCTGCCATTAATTCTGCCTTTACAGACCCGTCATCCTCTACAATTAAATTAGGAAGGTCACCGGCATGCGAGCCCTTCGGGTGTAAAAGGCCATGCTCTTTATCATCGGGGTTTAAATGTTCGCCAGCTGATTTAAAATTTGGAGCTTTGCATTGACCCTTATCATAAATGTGAAGGGCATGCTCACCTGGAGGAAGTCCATTTAACTTCAAATATAATTTTACTCCACTTGAAACTTCTTGCAATGTAATGGTTCCAACAGAATCTCCCTTATCATTTACCATTTTAACATCAAGTTTTGTAATATCCTTTTCCAGACAACCCGTGAGCAGGATAAGTGGAATCATCATCCAAACTCTCTTCATACGTATCCCCCCAAAATAGACATTTTGTCATAGTATCATCTTGGGGAGGAAACTTTATGTAAAAAAAAGAAACAGCTTAATGTTCACTGTTTCCTTGACTATGCTGTCGAGACATTATTTTTTCTTCTAGTTCTTTCGCTTTCATCGCTTCACGTTTAGAGATTTTGATAATGTACCTCATGGTTAAAAAGGCACCGATTAAAAAGATAGTAAACGTAATGGCTGCTGGGCCATATTCAGATTTATCTTCAGGAAAGTATAGAAATAATGATATTACAAATGGCTGAAACATTTTTCTCTCCCTTTCTATAAAGGAATGTCACTAATGATTAATTATAGCAACAAAAATTGCATCCTGCCATTAATTGAATCTCATAAATTATTTCAATACCTTAATACCTTTAATAATCACATCTTTTTCTGGTTTATCCTTCGGATCTACAGGAGTTTCGGCAATTTTATCAACTATGTCCATTCCCTCAATCACATGTCCAAAAACAGTATGGCGATTGTCCAGCCAAGGTGTTCCTCCTAATTCTTCATAGGCCTTAATTACCTCATTTGAAATTTCAGCCTTTTCCATTTCTGTTTTAATTGATGGATCCACTGATTTTTTCTGAACAATAAAGAATTGACTTCCGTTCGTATTTGCTCCTGAATTAGCCATCGATAAAGCTCCACGTAAATTAAAAAGATTGTTTGAGAATTCATCCTCAAATGGCCGTCCGTAAATACTTTCCCCACCGGTTCCATCTCCATTCGGGTCACCCCCCTGAATCATGAAGTCATTAATAACCCGGTGAAATATCAAACCATCATAATACCCTTCTTCACTATGCTCCAAAAAATTTTCTACTGCTTTTGGAGCATATTCAGGGAATAATTTAATTTTAATGTTTCCCATAGTCGTTTCTATTTCAACGAGTTTTTCATTTTCAGAAACCTCATTTGAAAGTTGAGGATAAACTGCGTTTGCCACTTGATCGCTCCCTTCCTTTTCCTCTGTTTTCGGAGCAGTACTCTTCGGTGCCGCTTCCTCTTTCTCCTTGCTTGTCCCACATCCAGTCAAGACAAGAACTCCAATGATTAACAGTAATAAAAATTGCAAATTCTTTCTCATTTATCATCCCTCCATTTAATTAATTTAACCGATAATTTTGTTTTTTGCACTACGTTTTTTATATAATAAAGTAAGGTAGTAGAGTGAGGAGGAAAAATTGATGTCAGAATTGCAGATTGGCGAAATCGTTACCGGAATTTATAAAACAGGAAAATATATTGGGGAAATAACCGAAGTTCGTAACCAGCATTATTTAGTAAGAGTTTTGGCGGTTGTCAAACATCCAATGCAAGGTGATTTACATAATCCAAAAGAAGCGGATGTACTTATTTTCCACGAGAGGAAAGCTCTCTCCTATCGTGAGCAGGCCAATATCCCAAAACAAATGGTAAAACCTTTTAAGGAAGAAGTGCCAGACTATCTCGGATCATTAAAACAAGCAGTTGATAAAATGAAAACGGACCTTACAGAAAATGCAACCCCTTGGGCAGAAATGAGTTTAAAAAGTATTTCATCTTTAGAAAAAGATTATTTTAAATAAATAATTTAAGGCCAAATCAGTTTGAATGATTTGGCCTTTTATGCGAATTCATTTAATAGCTTCGAAAAATCAATGCGGTCACCAATCGTAGTTGGTTTGGGCTTTTCTAAATAGCGTTTATCCTTTTCAACAAGCCTGAATATATTGTAAGTAGTCAGCGCATCATCTAGTGCCCTGTGATGTCTTCCTGTTCCTTCTTTACCATATTCCTGTACGGCCTTCCATAATCCTGTTTGATTTTGATCGCCAAAAAACCGCTTATATTCCATTGATAAATCCAACTCTATGGCTTTAAAGGGAAATGCCACACCTGCTTCTAAACAATTATGCCGAAGAACCTTCATATCCATATTTCCCCAAGTGACGATGGTAGTTTCATACTGATTATTGAATTCTCCTAACTTTCGGATGAGTTCATAAAATGAAATTCCCTGATCAACCTGCTGCTGTGAAATATGTAAAAATGATTTACAGCGTTCCGTTAGGATTGGGAATTTAAGTGGTGTTACGTAGGAGGAGAACTGCTCTGTAATTTGATCATCAACAACTGCCACGAGTCCAACCTCAATAATCTCCGCGAAGAAATTCTTCATACGAACATTTCGTTCCGGCATTGTAAATTCAAAATCAATAAAGATAGTTTGTCTCTTTTCCTTCATTCTTTCACCACCTTTTTGACACTTTTCTTACTACCATTATATAAAGAAACATGTACAAAGTATTGTACTAATTCTCTATATTTCTTACATTATATCACGAAATTGACATAAATTTTTTAAATATTTTTTCAATTGTATTAAAAAAAAGATGGAATAATTCCCATCTTATTAAAAGGTTATTTTTTCAATTTAATAACTGCCATTGTACATCTAGAGATACATATGAGGCGGTCCTTCTCATCTGTAATTTTAATATCCCAAACCATTGTGGATTTCCCTTTATGCAGGATAGTTCCTACTGCTGTAACAATTCCTTCAGTAATAGGTCGAACATGGTTAGCATTAATTTCTAATCCAGCAGCACCTTCAGTTTCTTTATCTACCAATTCATATGCACCGACACTTGCAACTGTCTCTGCTAATGCCACCGAAGCACCGCCGTGTAACAATCCAAATGGCTGGCGGGTCCTTTCATCGACGGGCATGGTTGCGATTACTTTTCCAGCTTCTAAATGTGTTATTTCAATACCTAACGTTTCAATTAATGTGTTTTTAATCATATCTCTACTCCTTTCGAATTCATTTGATGAAAATGCTATTCCTTATATTCTCTTTGTTAGTGGAATTTCCCTTTAACCAAAAAGAAAAAACAGCCTCGAAAGCTGTTTTTTACAATTAAACTAATAATAAAAAGGTGCTCCATATCCAGGGTAACCATATACTGGAGGGCCATAAGCAGGATAACCATAAAACGGGCGAGGATACCCATAAAATGGCCGGGGATAGAATAAAGCACTTCCTAACAGTCCGCCAACTAAACCACCCAAAAATGGCAGCCCAAAGCCAATAAATCTTTGGTTATGTTTAGGATACGAGCTTCGATAATAATACATGCAGCCAAACCTCCTATTCGCTATACTTGCCTACACTACTTCATATGCGAGTAAGGAGGAGATGGGTTGGGCAAATTACTATTTTTCAATGGGTTCAAAGCGTTCCACAAATAATGCTAAGGTTCGGGTCATAACACCTGTTGCCCCTGCAGGACCGAGATCGTGCTCTCTAGAAGTGGTTGAAGTACCTGCAATATCTAAATGTACCCAAGGAGTACCTTCTGTAAATTCACCAATAAAGGCTCCTGCTACTATCGCGTGTCCCTCGCTGCCAGGAGAGTTGTTTAAATCTGCCACTTTGCTGTTTCTTACCCGTTCTTTGTCTTTCTCGAACAATGGTAACTGCCACATTGGCTCACCTGCTTCCATTGATGCTTCTAAGACTTGTTCATATAATGTTTCATGATTCGTCATAGCACCTGTTGTGTGAAGTCCTAGCGCAGTGATAACCCCGCCTGTTAAGGTTGCAACATCAATTAAATATTCTGCACCATGGTGTTTGGCATAGGTTACAGCGTCTGCTAAAACAAGTCTGCCTTCTGCATCTGTATTTAACACTTCAATGGTCTTCCCGCTCATAGAGGTGATTACATCGTCTGGTTTAAATGCGTTACCAGAAATCATATTATCCGTTGAAGGAATAACCGCGACAACGTTTTGTTCCGGTTTTAATTCTCCAATGATTTCCATTGCACCAAGAACAGCCGCGGCTCCGCCCATGTCGGTCTTCATCCCAACAATGCCAGCTTTTGTTTTGATTGAATAGCCGCCAGTGTCAAAGGTAATTCCTTTTCCAACTAAACCAATAACGTCCTGCCATTGTTCTTTCCCTTGATACATTAAAACAATCATCTTAGGTGGTTCTGTAGAACCTTGGTTAACAGCTAGAAAAGCACCCATTCCCAGCTTTTCAATCTCTTCCTTATCAAGAATTTCAACTTCAAAGTCATACTTGGCAGCAAGCTCTTGTGCATATTTCGCCATGTCCTTTGCTGTTAATAAGTTACCTGGGATATTTACTAGTGTACGTGCAGAGTTCGTACCATTACCAAAAGCAAGCCCCACTGTGAGAGAAGCCTTAATATCCTCTACATCACTACTTTCACTGTAAACCGTGATTTCTTCTAGCTTTTTTTCAGGTTCATTCGATTTTTGCTTATAGCCGCGAAATTGATAGCTGGCCAATGCGTATGCTTCACTTACAGCATGTGCAGCTTCTAGTCCATCTACTGAATCAGTGATAAAGGAATCCAAAAAGACACCACATTCCTGAAGCTTACTTCCTCTTAGAGCTTTGTACGCCTTCCCTAAAGCCTCACTCAGTTTCTCGAAATTAAATTCCTTTTCCTTTCCAAGCCCCACAAACCAAATTCTTTTTGCAGCGATTTTACCAAAACTATGTACTTTGCTAATATTTTTAAACTTGGCTGATATATCACCAGCTTTAACAAGTTCCGTTAATTGTCCATCGAATTTCTCATCCAGTTTCTCAAGAATCCCGCTGAATTTCTCTGGCTTGTCAAAAAGTCCAATTATTAAACCTTCATGTGCTGCTGAGAAGTCAATTTCATTTTTAACCTCAAACATGTTTCCACCTCCAAATAAATTACCTAATTATTATATCGGAAATATAAATATATTTCGACTTTCTAAATATATTCATTTCATTACAACAATAAAAATAGCAGGCTCTATGCCTGCATTATTTTCTCTCTGAACCAATATACTGCTGACGGAATACCTGCATGGATTTGTCTTCATTTAATGCTTGCAACTCACCCTCTGTAAGTTTTCCATTTCCCTGCTCTATGATATATACATCGATTTCCTTTTTACCCCACTTGTTATAAACATCCTCAACTGTTTCATAATAAAGGTCGACTTTATTTCCTTTAATAGCCCCGCCTTTATCAGCAACGACCCCTAACCCATACCCGGGAATGAACAGAATCGTTCCAATCGGAAATACCGATAAGTCTGCAGCAACAGTCGAATATAAATCTCGTTTTACTTTTACACCTGAATAGGTAATTCCATACTCAGGATGGTTTTCATTTTTACCTGTGGATTCAAAGCCTGCTGTATATCCTGTTGCAATTACTGTTTTTTTCGGATACTTTGACCAGTCAAAGGCATCCTCTAATGGCGGTGTCACAGCGTTTGTTTCGCTGGAAGCTGCGTGTGCCTCAAGTTGCACCATTTGTTTAATAAATAATTTGAAATCTATACCTGTAATAGATTGAACAGTCACTAGAATGGCAAGCAGAAAAAGAACAGTCATTGCAAAACGCTTTGTCCAATTTTTGGTTTTATTCATTAATAATTTTCACTCCTCCCAAAATATTCATTTCCCAACTTGCATGGAAATATTCAAAAAGGTGTAAAAACCATCTTTGACATAAAAAAAAAGACTTTTTCACAATGGAAAAAGTCTTAAAACATTTGATAGCCATTTTTTCTCAACATCTTAATGGTAACCCCAGCTGCAATCGCGCCTGCTAACCCGCTTAGCAAAATGAGGATATCAGCGGTTGCTAACGAACCCAGCTTTTGACCAAGTTCCTGAAAAGCCACTTTACCATTTGTAAGGTATTCAATGAATTTAACTTTATCAACAATAAAAATAGCAATAATCGGATATATGAATGCCATAATCCAAGACATTCTTAAAAGCATATTTAGTATAAAACCAATTCCAAAAAATAACACAAAGAATAACAATATTGAAATAATTAATACAACAATGCTCATCTGCATGGAATTACCCCCTCTTACACATCATTAATAAGTTTACTTAATGTCCATTAGGGAGTCAATCCTAATACGCTATTTATCTATACATGGGAAAAACTTCAAAAAAAATAGCTTCCCGAAGTTTCCGTGGAAGCAAGGTTCTTGTTAACCTATAAGCTCGAATTAATACTTTTCCTGTTTCTTTCCAGATCCCTCGCAGCAGGTGCATGTTTCGGATCCCCCAAGCAATAATTGGAAATATCCAGTACCTGAGCAATAATCACAAGTTTTAGTGTCTAAGCTAGTTGTTTTCATTCAAATCAGCTCCTTGAAATATTATTTAAATTTTCTGATAATATACCAAGAATCTGACTAAATGAAAAGGACGAAATTCGGCCGAAAATGGGTAAGAAAACGGATTCATCATAAGTTTTCTTTTATTTCCTAAACGTTACTTAAATTTTCTAAAAATTAAAAAAATAATTTATAAGAACTGTATTTAAAGTGTTCTCCTGGGTTTAGACCATCATATCCAGGCTTAGTAACACATTCACTTTGATTTATTAGGAAGTGCAGCATAATCGATGCATCCTTTTCTTTGAGAAGCTCCTCAGGTGCTATAAACTTTGCCTCATAAAGTTCATTTTCCTGGTGTTGGATTCCCCCTTCATCTAGTGGTTCAAGCTCAAAGACAAGCAAATTATCACTGATTTCTCCCGAAAGAACACCTGTTCTTAATCCAATTAACCCCTTGACAACGCAATCTATACCGGTTTCTTCCTTAACTTCCCTTACCACTGCTTCATCAGCCGTTTCACCTACTTCTACAAAACCTGCAGGAAGTGACCACTTTCCCTTTAGTCCACCGTAACGCTTTTTAACAACCAGCCAATGCCCTCGGGAGGATTTGACTATCCCTCCAACCGCTAACCAGACCTTGCCCCGCTTCTCTTTATTGCTCATAAGACCCCTCCTTGGCAAAATGATTTATATCTATCGTAACAAAAAAAGGACAGATTTCTCTGCCCCTTTTCAAAATATTAATATTAAAAAACGTTAAATTTACCTTTTTTCAATACAAGACCAGCGCCGCCAATCATGAATAAAGAACGATTGTCGACTACTTTTTTCATTAAGGACGCTTTGCTGCCCATTACCTTTTTACCAAATACAACACCAATGGCATCGTCATGACCTAGTGAACATACAGTTCCTTTATTATCAAACGTAAAGGTTTCAAGGTCTGTCTTGTTGCGGATTAAAGCAGCCAAGTTACGAGCTGCGACTTCGCCCTGCTGCATAGCAATTTGTGCTGTAGGAGGATATGGACGATTGATTTCTTCATTTATTACAAGTGAGCTGTCACCAATGATAAATACTTCATCAAATCCTGGTACACGTAGGTCAGGCTGCACTTTTACTCGGCCTCTCATTGCTTCAAATCCTGATTTTTCAATAATTGCATTTCCACGGACACCAGCAGCCCAAACGACCGTTTCTGCCTTAATTTCACGTGGTTCTTCTTCACCCTTTGCTACAATGATTCCATCAGGTGTACATTCTTTAATCGCTGTTCCAATTAGGAATTCTACCCCTTTACGCTCCAATTGTGATACAGCGTAATTAACAAGCTCAGGGTCGAAGCCTGGAAGAACAGTTGGTGCGGCCTCTACACAAATAATTTTTACTTTGTGAGAATCTACATCGTATTCGTGACAAAGTTCAGGTACTCGATTGGTTAATTCACCTAAGAATTCAATCCCAGTAAAGCCTGCACCGCCTACAACGATAACTAGACGATTGTCATTCTTTTCTTCTTCCATATTATAAGTGGCAAATTGATACTCAATATGCTCACGTAATTGGCGTGAAGAATTTACATTTGTAATCCCAAAAGCGTATTCCTTTAACCCCTTGATTCCAAAGGTTTCAGGTTCTCCGCCAAGAGCGATAACGAGGTAATCATATTCGACTTCGCCTTTTTCTAAAATTACCTTTTTCTCTTCCTTCTTGATTTCAACAACAGTATCCTGGACAAAATCAACTTTACTTCTATCAATAACATCACGAATGTCATAACGAACACGGTCATGATGAAGTGTGCCTGCAGAAGCCTCATGCAGCCATGTAGTTTCATAATGGTAATCATTCTTATTTATTAAAACGATATCTGCTTCATTCACTCCAACAAGCTTTTGCAACCTTACAGTTGTCATAAGCCCGCCATAACCCGCACCAACAATAACAATTTTTGGCTTTCTCAAAGTGATCACTTCCACCTTTATTATTTTGAGTAATATACTTGTTCTTATCTTCCTCAGCTTTTATGATTTTTATTTTGTTTAGAGGAAAAAAGTATGTGATGTAATTCACGTACAATGACACAAAAGTTTTCTTTTTTTGTCACAAAAATTTAACATCTATCCTCAATACATATTATGCTAAACTCTTCACAATTTCAAGTAGGTAAATGATTATTTTTAATAAAATTGGAATGATTTCCTCTATATTAACTGTCTGAATATTCCCCAAAAGTTGTGAGGATTTTATACTTTTGTGATATTATTAGGAATGGAGTCTGTTATTACATAAGTTGGGGGGATACATGGTGCAAGAGAATCAAAAAGTTTATGACATAACCATTATCGGGGGCGGCCCTACTGGTCTATTTACTGCTTTTTATGGCGGCATGAGACAAGCTTCAGTAAAAATTATTGAAAGCTTACCACAATTAGGCGGTCAATTATCGGCACTTTACCCAGAAAAATACATTTACGATGTTGCTGGATTTCCAAAGGTCCGTGCACAAGAATTAATTAATAATCTAAAAGAACAAATGGCAAAGTTTGACCCAGCCGTAGCACTAGAGCAATCCGTCGAGAAATTGGAAAAACAAGAGGATGGTACTTTCAAATTAACAACCAATTCGGAAGTTCACTTTTCTAAGACAGTTATTATTACAGCGGGTAATGGTGCCTTCCAGCCACGTCGTTTAGAACTTGAAAGTGCTGCACAATACGAGCGCAAAAACCTTCATTACTTTATTGATGATCTTAACAAGTTTGCAGATCAAAAAGTAGTCCTTTTTGGCGGCGGAGATTCAGCCGTGGACTGGGCATTAATGTTAGAGCCTATTGCCAAAGAAGTAACACTTGTCCACCGCAGAGATAAATTTAGAGCTCATGAGCATAGTGTTGAGAACTTGCATAACTCAAAAGTGAATGTTAAAACGCCTTTTGTGCCTGCAGAATTAATTGGTGATGACAGCGGCATTAAGCAAGTTGTCCTAACAGGGGTTAATGGTGAAGGCAGAAAAGCCATTGATGTTGATGCGGTAATTTGTAACTATGGTTTCGTATCCTCTCTAGGTCCTATCAAAGAATGGGGCTTAGAAATCGAGAAGAATTCTATCGTCGTTAATTCCAAAATGGAAACAGCTATTCCAGGAATCTATGCTGCTGGAGATATTTGCACATACGAAGGTAAAGTGAAATTAATTGCCTGTGGATTTGGTGAAGCACCAACGGCTGTTAACAATGCGAAAGCATTTATCGATCCAAAAGCAAAAATCCAGCCTCTTCACAGTTCATCTATGTTTGGAAAGTAATAGTAAAAGGCGCCATATCGGCGCCTTTTACTATTTTA
>NZ_NPDD01000073.1 GCF_002272245.1 Bacillus sp. 7884-1
TTTAGAATGTTGATATATCAAGGTTTTTGAATGTTTTTGGAGATTATGAATTGCAATTAAGATTGTTAATTGCAAGCCAACTCGATTGTTAATGTCGTTAACTGAATTATACCCAAAGTCTACAACCTTCACAAGAAATAATGGCAACAAACACATTAAAAAAATTAAGGCTTCTATCCCAAAAGAGAAATCATATCATTTTCAAAAGATTCAAAATTACACCAACCAAGTGAATCTATAACATCTTTAGAGAGATTTTTGTGTTGGTTTTGAGATAAGGAGAATTTATTACCAAATGTATGCTCTAAATTATTAAAACAGCTAACTACCTGTTGACTAAACCTTCCTTCTTCATAATGTAATGCTTGGTTTCTACCTTGCCAAATAATATTTTTTAATGTCTCATTTCCAATAATCCTTCCGTCTGGACATGTATTTAATCCATTATGTACTAGTGAAATTCCTTGTTTAGCTATTTGTAATATTGCACCTGCCAAAACTCGATATGAAAAATCATGTGTGTTTATAACTTTCTTCATCTCCTGTATACGCTTCTCTATATTTTCAATTCTTAATTGCACTTCAGCTTGCTTATTAAAAGCATACATTAGTTGATGTTCGTTAAAGTGGTCATCTGGGTCAAAATCTTTTCTTAAAAAGTCTTGATAAAGAAAATCATGTTGTTTTTGTAATACTTCTACTTGTAATCCCGTTTCAACAAGCCTTGATTCTTCAATAGTAACTAAATCAATTAATTCTTCCACCGCATATTTTGTATTTACAATGTAACTGTTCATTTTCTCTCCTTCTCTCTGATTCTTATTGGATTTTTTTCGAATTAAATAACTCTAAAATCCATTATATGTGTAGTAACCAGCTATGCCCAACTCCAAAAAAGGATGGTCATCAAAATGTGGAAATATGACACCATATCTCGACATAAATATAAACTTTTTTATAGAGGGTTGTTGAGTTGTTTGTTTGACTCGACTACTCTCTAATTATCTGTGGCGTGTGGGTGAAGCTACCTAACCCTTCTCCCGCCCATAACCCCTATGGAAATGTGGAAATATACCCCGTAGCAATTGAAGATGAAAAGAGACCCCTTGAGAGTCTCTTAAGATACTTGTTGTTGCTCTTTGATTAATTTGTCTAAGGTTGGTCTCGATACTCCTAATTCTATTGCAAGCTGAGACTTTGATACTTCCCTATTCATATATCGTTGATAATGTTTATTGAAGTCTTGGATTGCTACTTCTTTTCGTCCTTTGTACTTTCCTTCCGCTTTAGCTATTGCAATTCCTTCACGTTGTCTTTCAAGCATATTTTCACGTTCAAAATCGTTAATAGCACTTATCATTTTTAACATTAGTCTACCCGTTGCTGTTGAAGTGTCGATATTTTCTTTAATTGATATTAGTTGAACTCCTTTTGATTCTATTAATTCGACTAGTTCTAACAAGTCTTTTGTAGAGCGTGCTAATCTTGAGAAGTCTGCTACATAAATTGTATCACCTTCTCTTGCAAAGTCTAACATCTCTTGTAGCTTTGGTCTGTCGGTGTTTTTTGCTGAGACCTTTTCTTGATACACCTTATCTATTACGTACTGCTTCATGGCTTCGACTTGTCTTGCTTCGTTTTGTTCAATTGTTGATACTCTGATATATGCTATGTTCATTTTCATCGTTCCTTCCGTATTAACTGATGATTCAAAGATATCATTATGTAAATTTAGAATCAAGAACTTTATTTACATTTTGTAAATTAATTATAATATCAACTTTATTTTTACATCGAGGTAATACTTATCGATTGTAAACTTAAGGCACGCTCTAGATTTACATATTGCTTATCGAAAATAACATGATAATAGCAGCGATATCTTACCCTAGATAGCACATGAAATAGGATACAACTCTGTTTCGGTAATGATTGTCGAACATCATCAGTGTATCTCTAATTATTTTATTGCTTTACCGCACTAAATTATTTCTTATATTTGTGTCGTGTCGGAAATTTATCAAATACTTGTGTGAATGAGAGTGGTTTCTGAATCAAATCAATACATTTTCCAACGAAATATCTCAGATTCAATCTGAGCATAACTGAATAAAGGGGGAAGTAGAAAAGGACAAGAAGTGACTTCAACGCAATCACAAGCCATTCTGAGCGTCTGAGGTGGAACGCCATTTGCACAATACAAGTCAACTTAGGGGAGGGAATAGAGTGAAATGTTTGTTCATCATAAGATGCTCTAACTTGAATCTTGTATTATAATTAACCTATGGAGAGGTAAAAACTGGGAGGAGGTACTAGAATGAGAAAGAACTTTGTTATTTCTAAGCAGAGCGATATTGAGGGGTTTAATTCTTTTAAGTGTTCGTTATGTGGTGAGGATTTCAAATTGAACACGATCGAAGTTCAAGAAGATGATGTAATTGAGTTGTTTTGTCCGAACTGCGGAATCCCAAGTCCAATGTCTACTTACTACACTGATGATATAAAAGAGCATGCAGAGACACTTGTTATGAACGAGGCAATGGATATGTTGAATGATTTGTTTAAAGGCTTCGAAAGAACTGCAAGGCGGAGCAAGAACATAACTTTCAAAAGAGGACAGCCTTTACCAACCACACCACCTAGGGCATTGTTTGAGAATGATGACTTGGAGCAAATCGAGTTCTTATGTTGTAATAGAAAGGCAAAACTCTCACTATTGTCCAAGACAATAAAGCCGTTTTGTCCATATTGTGGGGTGAATTAATTGGATATAGTAATTGATGTAAAACAATTCAAACTAATGTCTAGGCAATTTAGGAGAATTGCGGGGGATTTACTCAATGCTGTAAGCGTCAAGTACATTTGAACAATTTTGCTATTTAATTTTGAACACTTTCGTCCTTAAAAATTGTCTCACGATGCTTCATTCTATAACTTGAATCGTTAAAATGAACGACTTCTGCTCGATGTATCAGGCGATCAAGGATAGCTGTCGCTACCCCTACATCACCTAATAGTTCAGTCCACTCTTTTGGAGAGCGATTGGACGTAAGAATAATCGATGAATTGTTATACAGATCGTTAACTAGCTGAAAAAATAAATTTGCTTCTCTTGGATCCATCGCTGCGTACATCAAATCATCAATAATGACTAATTGTGATTCTCTAATTCTCTTAATCCTTGTTTGGGACTTTCTAGTTATGTCCATGGTCTTTAAGGTATGAACCAAGTCTCCCATAGTTATGAAGGAGACTCTGTAACCTCGTTTAATAGCTTCTAAACCTAATCCAACGGCCATGTGTGTTTTACCAACACCTGGCGGTCCCAATAGAATAAGATTAAATAACTGTTCAATCCAAGCTAATTCTTTTAATTGATTAAACTGCTTTAAGCTTAAGGATTCTTGTTCTTCTAAATTAAATTGCTCCAACGGAGCTATACATGGGAAAGCTGCTAGTTTTAAGCGTTTTTCCATGTTTTTCTCGTCTCTCATTTTTCGTTCATATTCTACTACATTGTTTAGAAGAGCAATGTAGCTAAGCTGCTTTTTTTCAGCTTCTTCAAGAAGCGAGGGGAGCTTTTTTGAAGTTTCTACCAACCTAAGTGAAATAAGTGAGTCTTGTAGATATTTTATTTGCTTCATTTTGTACTCCTCATAATCGTGAAATAATCTTCCAATGGACGCTGATTTGCCTCAGTATCTGCTAGTGTTAACTCAGCGATGTCGTTGTAACTTGCTTCAATCTGTTCATCGCTGGCGTTTGTACTGTTCACTTGGCGTTGTCGTTTAAAGAGAGATACGACATCCTGGAAGTCATTCGCACTAAAGAGTTTCCTCTCCATACAGAGTGCTAGTGCCTCATCTATTACTTCAAATGAATCTAGATCTATACACTTTTTTATTAAGCTCAATTGATCTCGAATATAGCGAGGGTACCTAATTTTTAACTCGTTTAGGTATTGAGTCGCTTGGGATTTATTCGTGAAACGTTCGCTTATTATTTCGATAAGCTCTTTAATTCCCTTCGATTTATCTCGTTGATGAGATCTATTTTGAATGAGTTTTCCTTTATCTGGGCTAATATTATGTGTAGCCAGTATTTCCCCTGACTCCTGGACATAGATTACTAGCTTATTATCCTCTGTTACATAATAAAGGACTTCGGTATACTTTTGAAATGTTCCTAACGGAACAGAGTATCTGTTCGAGAGATACAGGATTGTATTGTCCTTACGGACACTTCTTGTTATACTAGTTTTGTGAATATGATTTAGAGAGTTGACCTGTCGCATGTGTTGCTTTTCGAGGAGAAACACATCGGCGGGTCTTCTTTTTGTACCATTATGGATTTTGCCATTACCTGTTCTTTTTAACCATTTCTGAGACTGCTCATTCCAAGAATCAATGTTATGAAAAACTCTATTATTAATGAAGTTATTCTTGATAAACTTAACCGCATTTTCTACTTTCCCTTTGCTTTCCGGATCAGCTTTTCTACAGAGTTTAACTTCAAATTTAATTTCATTCACAAATTGTTGAAACTCTTCTGTAAGTAAAATATCCCCCTTATTCTCTGATACTACTATTAGTCGATCTTGATCATACAAGATTTCTTTTGAAACTCCACCAAATTCCTTGAATGCATTCCTATGAGCTGAAATAACATCTTTTGTTGTAAATGGTCGATTTTGATATTCAATGTATTTATATCTTGAATGGGACAAGACAAATACAATGAAAACTAACTTTACTGGTTTACCATATTGATTCTTGACTGTTTTAAAACCAAAATCTACTTGGATTTGTTCACCCATTGGGGGATCAGGAATTGCTTGATAATTTCTTGTGCTTGATTCTTTTGGGATTTGATAATCATCACGAAGGTACCTTACATAGCTTCTTACTGTACTTTCACCAACTTTGAATTCAGGATATTTCTCTTTAAGCCAGTCTTGTACTTGAGCTGCAGTTAAATCCGGAAATTCTCTTAACCAATGAAGGATCAATTCCTTATGAATGTCTAACTTCTTACTTCTAGTCAATGTTGATGCTGTCCACTCCGCCATTTCCTCTGGTGACTTACGAATATACTTGTAGACAGTATTTCTGGATATATTTAGTTTCCTAGCAATCGTAGAAATACTGTATTTTTGATTCAGCATTCCTCTTATTTCTACATACATTTCAAACTTATCCACCTTTTCCAATCCTCCGCCTAATCATAGAAGTATAAAAATCTATCATAAGGTGGAGAATCATTTTAGTAAATAAGTGTTCATAATTATTCGTCGTAAACTGTTCAATTTAGTCTAGCACTTACAAATGCTCAAGATACATTTGAAGCAATGAGATTAGCAACAAGATTTATTATGTATATTGACAGCGAGCCAATTTTGTTTGACTTTATAACAAAAAATAATGTAGCTACCTTTGATATGAAGGAAATAATACAGTCCAAGGGAATTCAATATAAATTTGATATTCCAATAAAAGTGAATGAAGAAATAGCCTTCATTTATCAGCTATTAAAGTACATTACAGAGAATTTTGACCGATATGATACTATTTCAAGGGCATATGCGTTTTACCGTGGTGCAAAGATTGCTGATAGTATTCGTGAGTTTAACAGGGAAGTAGTAAAACTATTAGTAAATCATATCACAGACTATTTAGAAGAGAAGGCGATTGAATTGGGTATTGATGAAAAACCAAATGCAAAAGTTTTAGTACAAGGAAATGTTGGGCAGTTAAACTTTACAGAAACAGGGAATATTCAAGCTAACCAACAGACAAACAGCCAAGGTAGTAATGAAGAACTTTTAACCATTGCTAAAGAATTGATTGCTATTTTGAAAGAGGCAAAAATCGAAAATACTGATGATAAAGAGGATGCAATTGATTTTGTTGGAGAGGCAACAAATGCAATCGAATCTGGAGAACAACCGAAACCATCAGTTATACGGAGAGCGAGGGAGTCTCTAAACAAAATAAGAACGACTGTAGATGATACTACCTTCTTAGCCATGCAAATTGATAAGTTCGTCCAAGCATTCAGTAACATACAATTCTAATAATGGACAAGTCTCCATGTTAAGAACAGAAAGCTTGAGGATAGTTAACGTCCTCAAGCTTTTGTTTCATTTAGTTGTTGCTTCTTAAAGTATAGATACTTGGCATAGGATGGGTAATCATCATCCTGTCCATTTAAGCAAAACATAAAAGCTTCTATAAAATCTATATCCAAGCTTGAAAGTCTAGACTCATAAAAGTAGCGAACAAGTGTAAAAGTGTTTTTATGTAAATTTAGAAGGTTGTAAAAGTCTTTCTCTGATATTCGTGAATTATCACCAAAGATTTCTGACTTTAAATTATACGCTTGTATAGTCCGCTCCACCATATCTATTCGAGTGTTTTGTTTTAGTTGATTAAAGAGTTTATTTAAATCATGACCTCGTGGTGTTTTACCACTCTCAGAATGTAAGATACTCTTCAATGCAAGTTCGCAGGAAAATGCAGATGTTGTGATAGCTGGTAAAGAGTATGCTGATAAAAATTCACCATAAAAATTGCTTACTTCAATATGTTTATCAATTAAACATTTATAAGACAAGAAATATGAATTTGCTGAAGCACGTATAGTCTCGCTCAGTTTCTTCACTGAATCAACTCCTAGTGTCCAATAAGGTTAGCCACGATCGGCTTACTTTCATAATAGATTCTCACTTTCTAAACGGTTAGTTTCAAATAATTCTTCAAACTCGTGTTTAATCTCTGGGCAGTAACGGTTTACCATTAATGATGCACACAAACTCACAATCGTTCTGCTCAAATAGCAAAGGGTATCATAACCTGAATGACGGTATCTAAGAGGTGCAAGGAATTGTTTATTTGTCTCTTCGTCAGTTACAATATTCTGAAGTGCCGTAAATCCATGAGATTCTAATGAATAACCAGAATACAATAAAGGATGTGTGCCTTTGTACTTTGAAGCTAGTTGTGTAAAACTAGTTGCACTACCATAGAGACTATACCACTTAGGTGGAAAATGTTTGTTTTTCTTTTCTAATTTCGCTTTTTCTCTAAGCCATACATTATTTACTGATTTCAGAGGTTCTTTGGCTAAAGAGGCTTCAAATTTCGTTATTTTTTCTTTAAGTTCTTCAACCGTGTAAATGGTCGATAATTCTCCAGATTTCATTGCTTTCTTTGCCCATGTTATCTGTTCGTGCATGTAAGAAACATAATATGAGTTTGCACGATTTGCCAATAAATCCTCATTTTCAAAGATGAATTGCATCCCAATAGAGGTTTCGTATAAGGTTCGAATAGTAGAGGTCGCTGCACTGTTTGAATCATGGTCTAGTAGAATAAATAAACCATCTGCTTGTTCTAATACCTTTCTATACATCGAAATAATGATTACATCGTGATGCTCTAAATTCTCTTTACTAGCGGACAATTCTAATATTTTTTGTCCAGCTAGAATAGCTTTACTCAATGTATTAAGGTTTGGATATTCAGCCCAATCTTCAATATCGGTGTTAAGTATTTCATCAAATAAACTCAAGCAGAACCCTCCTGTTTCTCTTTAACTTCTTGCATTATACCCTTACTTCCGAAACAAAAGCGTTGCTGCTTTACAGAAACGCAGCTGTTTCTTCAAACATATTCCACATTTTTCATATCCCGCAATGGTATAAATAGCAATCACCTTTGGCTATTTTTACTGACATTGAGATTATTTTTTCAAATAGCTTAATTACTTCATCTCGGTTGAACACTAGTTTCTCGTAAGTACCTAATATTTCATCATTTTCGTCATAAACAAATTCTCCAGTAAGTTCAAGTATTATTGGGGAATTTTTAAATAAATCCTTCCAAGAAGAAAACACCCTTTCTAGTGTTGGAGAAGAATGTTTATCAAAAAGCGTAACTCCATGATAGTTTAGACCCTGACCAGCTGGAGTTCCCCGCAATGCTGGATTTTTACTAGGAATCCATTCTAAAGAGTCAAAGATATATTGAATCAAATCGTCATGTATTACAACACTGTCTATAACACTGTTGTTGTTTTCTCTAAGCACCCAAAAATCTTTTACATCGACGGTGTTCGGAATAAGGTAAAACTCATGCTCAAGACTCATGCTTTCCCCCTTGAAATAAAGTACATAAATATTTTTTTATACAGATAGATAAAGGGTTTGAAAATATCGCTCCCTTTCCCCCTGTGGAAAAAAGCGTTCCTGCTTGAGACAGAAACGTAACTAAATTTGTCCCTACCTCGTTAAATGCTCTTTAAAAATCTGTTTAAAATAAGGCTTAAAATCAATTTCAATCATTTGTAGGGAGTCCTCATTAACAACTGTTACTAGTATACTTGAATGGTCTTTCTTATCTGCTATAATTTCAAATTTATCCACACGTTTTAGGTCCAAAAGTGATATCAATCTATTTGAAGAACGTTTTGTTACTTGTATTTTTACTTCACCGTAGGAGGGAGAAAGCATAACAAAAAAGTCTTCTTCTCCGTTAGAAAATTGGTATGTTGCTTCATTATAATAAAATGGATAGTCTTTCGAACTAGTATCTAATAATTTAGGTTCACACTCAAATAATGAAAGTAAGTCGATTTCATCTGGAAATACAGGCATTAAGTTCACCTCTCAAATTCTTTTTCATATTAAGCAACTACAACTGTTAGTCTAAGTAGTTACTTTCCTAATTTAGATTTGTTGTATGCTTCTTTAATCAATGGAAATATTGTTTTAAAATTGTATACCAAATCATCCATAGTTTTTATTGGTCTAACGAACCCAACATTGTATACTCCCCATCTATCTTTCTCTGGTTCAATACAAATAGATAAATACGGCTCATCAATGACATCCCATATAATACCTGCTCTAGTACCATTGGGTGCTTGAACAAAACCATCTCCAGATGTACAACCTTCTTCATCATCTTCAAAATCAAAGTGGTCAGTGATTTCACCATAGATAAACCCATCAATTTCAGTCTCCATTACAAGGGGAAAACCACTATAAACACGAGGTTTCATTTTAAATCACTCACCTTTTCACACAGTTCCATCTTTATTAACAACCCTTTAATATTAAATTCTACTGAAAGGTTGTTAGTTCCTTCTCCAAAACTGACAGGTAAGGGTAAGGGGTTTGATTGAGAACAGAGTGTCGCCAAAATGACACTTAGTTCCGCAATGGGGTTAGATAAGGAGTATCACTCACATAAGGCTTACATAATGACCTCAGATTCAATTCTAAGCACATCAGAGAATATAGAGGGGAAGAATTAAAGTGGGGGGGAGGCGAGACTCTTTGAATGCCACCACGAGCCATTCTCAGCGTCTGGGGGTATGTCTTTATGTACCGACTAATACTGATTCAATTGACTAACTATGCTTCTGCTAATCGTTGTCCAAAAAATGCAACTATCAAATAGCTTATTCAAATATCCAGTTAATGAATTCGTAAACTCCAATTATTTCAAACATAACTATTATTATAAAGATTGAAATACAACCGAAAGCAACTAATTTATCTTGCAACGATTTTTCTGGTTCTTGTATTAATTTTTCTTTCACTTTATTTTTTAAAGGGGAAACCTCCCAATCTAATTCCAGTCTTATTAAAATTTCCTTATCTCCTTTATACTTTAGAGTTCTAGCTATTCTAAAAGGGTCATTTCCCATTGATTTTTCAAACTCACCACACGCTTTTTCCATTTCTGGTGTTTTATTTTCTTCTAAATACCAATATCGACCAGCCATTGAAGGATATTTTAATTCAAAATAGATGTCTCCTAACCTTTTACGAAGTTCTAATTCATTAGGATAGGCTGATATTAACCCGTGTAATCTATCCCTTGCTTTCCCTAAATCATTTTTATTAATGTCATCTTCTATCTTTTTTAATGTCTTAACAGGTATCTTTTCCATAAAAAACACCTCAATTATTTTTTTTATCTACTTCATCTTATTTCTCGATTATTCAACTAATTCCTTCTTTAACTCACCTGCTTTTTGCGAACAATAAAACGGTAACTATAATCCTAAGTTACTCAATAAACCATAGATAAACACAAGGAGATAAAGCCACGATCTGGAATCGTGGCTTTATCTTTATACTAGAACTATTTTCATTTTAGCATTAAAAATCGGCGGGGGAGTGAAACGGATTGCTTACTCTTCATAAAATCACAGTATTATTAATCTTTAATGAGCCTCAATTAATATCCCCTGCTGCAAACTAAAAAGGGATAACTACAGTCCAAGTTATCCCCTTGCCTGACCTTTTAAGAAAGTCCCATTAGAGGCTAATTCCAACCTTAGAATCCTAGCTATACATAAAAAAAAACTTCTCACTCTAGCTGGGATTTACTACATTGCTCACTGTAACCATCTGCGATTGCTATATTTAACCTATACAAAGCCATATCCTTTGCAGCTTCAGGTGTACTTCCGTAACAATTCCAAATAGTGACTCTACCATTTGACACGTACGCATTATATGTATCCCCGCAATTTACAATATGGAATCTAATTTTTCCACAACGGTAATACCAGAACCAGTCCCAAGCATCTACTAATCTACACCACCACATATTCACATAATCCCCTCTCCTTTCTCATTAATATTTCGTTAATTTATAGGTGATACCTATGGTGATATATGTACATTTTATGGCAAATATAATAGCCACTCTGTCAAGAGCGGCTTTATTAATTTCCCTGTTTTTTTATTAAACTAAAGCCCCTTTTAGTTTAAGTATAGTAATTCACAATCACTCATAATCATACCTTTAACAAGAAAAATTGAACTTGTTCGATATCTTTCCTCTTTTTTAAAAATGGGTTTAGATAAAGTAGGTAATTAAAAGTAAAAATAGAGTCCTGAAATAGTTCTAATTCTCCTGATTTGCTAACAAAATAAGATTTAGTGTTAATGAGTTTTTTCCCTTTATAAAAAGTATGTACTTCGATTAAACTCCCCATAATCTTTGCAAGAATATTTATAATGTCGTCAATTCTTTCTTTGTCATCGTATCCATCTATATGAAAATGAGAATCTGCAAAATACACTATTGATTCTCTATCACCGAAATCTATCGAAAGGTTAAACTTCCCATTTTCCTTGTGTGGTAAAATGACACTTATACACTCTCTACCCTTTTCTACTGTGATTTCGATTTTTGCTTTTTCCTTATCAAGTAAACAAGGTTTCATTTCCTCTAATAAAGCAAATAATTCTTTAATAAAAAGTTTACCAACATCTGTTGAAACAACTCTAATATCAAAAGTATCAAATAAGACCATTTTTTTCACCTCTTACTTAGTGACCTTCTTAATCAATTCGGCACTCCTGATAGATAATCCTTCTTGAACAAACCTGCATCTTTAGTTTAAGTGTATTCCTTCACAATCAATTTAGCTTCTAGTAACAATTAATAATAGACGAGTTTTATTAATTGTATAACGATGTTGTGAATCCTGACTCAAGCTTCAATCATTCGCTCCGACACACGAAAAAAGGAGATACTCAAATTAAGAGTTCTCCTTATCATTACGACCGCCTCTAATCTTATAAAACACTTCAAGAGGATTGTTTGAAGTTTGTTTCCATGTAACAGGCTGACCTCCCTTGAAAACCTTGTCCCATTCCTTTCTTTCCATTTCCTTTTCACTTAGCAATTTCTGTTTAAACTCAGCTATGCTCTCTTTTGCTGTAACCTCCCTTGTCAACTCCCTAATAACTGAATCAAGTCTCATGTATTCCATGGCTTTATCGCCATACTTTTCTTCATACTCATGAATCTCGTTTCTTATATCCCCCATAGTTGCTTGATATTCATCATCCATTATTTCATCATAGTGATTGGAAGGTTCGATATTTGACTCGTCTGCAGTGGTAACTCTTTTTTCTAAAGTGTTTTCTAATATAATCTCCTTGACGGGTTCATTAATTTGATGTTTACTTTGTTCCCTCTTAGTTGGTTCTTCTTGTTGCTCCATAGCATTGAGTCTGGAATCATCATTATTACGAATTTGATTTTTAACAGTTGTCTTATTCACTACCTCCGCTAGGTTTGATAATCCAAACCTTTCTAATTCTTCCCTATTTTGTTTATCCTTCATTTGTTGTACTTTTTTGATTCTCTCTGAATCAATTGTACTCATACCATGCAATTGGATATGGAGGTTTCTAATGCAATCAACATATTTATCACTCTTAAGTAAGGCTTCGTAAGGTGTTAGTTCTTTCCGCATTTCCATTTCTTGATTTTGTGCAATGAATTCATCCTCAGTAATATTAAACATTGCTAACACTTCTATTGTATCCTCATCCATTTTTAGCTTCTTAGACTCAAACTCTAATCTCTTATCATGCTGCTTTTGAGCATTTTGTACAACATAATCAAGCAACATACTGTCATACGACTGTTCATTTTCATACAGATTGAATGAATCAATTTCAGAAGGATAATGTGCGTTAATATAATCGTCAAATGCGTTTTTGTTTAATACTTCGATTTGGAACACTTCATAAATATACTGCAATCGCATTACATCGCCTTCTTCATCTTCAACATTCTCGATATATTCAAGCCACTCAGCTTTAAATGCTTTGGTCTTTCTGGAGTTCTTAAACATAAGTGAATATGCTTTTTTAATTCCATGCTTCTTGAGTAACTCAGCTTCAACGGAATTGATTTTGTCGGCAATAGGTTTATCAATTTCAATCGGCACTCTAGAACCTTTTACTTTACCATTCCATGAGGAGATTATACTAATCAATTTCAACTCTTCCGCTTGGTCAAGTACAGTTTGCAAGTGTACTCTTACAACATTTTTTAATGTGTATGCTAGGTCTTGGAATATCTCCTCTTCGCCATCCTCTATAATCCCCAATTCAATAATGAATTCTTTGTACGGCTTAAGTGCTTCTTCACTGTATATGCCCTTCATGATAGCTTGTTCAGCAGGTGATATGAGACCAAAATAAGTTGCCCAGCCATTCCGAGTTCTTGCCTTGTTTTCGATGTCATCCATCTTACTCATGACTATGAGTGCTAGGTGCTTTGAATGAGGCGGTGCTATCCCTTTATTGAATTGTCGTTTGTCCTCTTTCTTAGCCTTTACTTTTCGCTTCTTATCGGTGAAAATGATTCGGTCTCTTCCTGTTCCTTCTACCTTAACTTCTTCATAATAGCATTTCATTTCTTTGATGAGAGAGGCGAGTACATCCGTGTTCAAATTCCCTTTATTCTTATTCAATGATTTTTTCAAATGTGGTTTAAACTTCTTAACTGCATTTGGTAATGTCCACTTTTTTGCCACCTTTTTACCTACTTTCTCTTTATTTTTGCTGATGGTTTTGACCATAAATTTCTGTGTAAAATTTGTCCCTATATAAGGGCGTTATACTTACTTAGTACTTAGGGACAAATTTCACACTGTTTTTTTGCCTTTGATTCGTTGTATTTTTACTAACGATTTTGATGATTTTAAGTGTTATTTTTTTTTGAATTGATGTAATTTAAATTTGATTCAACGTTATAGTCAGGGACATCTGTTAATATTTTCCTTTAAACAACACAAAAAGGAGCGAATCTACACGGAACTACCTTTAGAAAGCACACTTATCCCCTGTCAATGAATCGGCATGAAACAGCCTATCCATTTAAGTACGTAACAGGTATAAGTATGCCTCCTAATGAGGCGGTTGCGTGTAAACTCGACTCCTTTATAGTTTATTTGTAATATGATAGATTTAATTATCAATTTAATAGTATTGATATTATAATACTATTAATCTTGTAATGCAATAGATTTTTTCCTTAGTTCAACAATTATAAACTCCAAACATTTACTATAGGATGTGGACAAGGAACTTCCATTTCTGGATATCCCTTGTCGTAATTTTAATTCCCTTACCATACCTCACCGAACCGTTCCCAACCTCACCTTACCGTATGTGACCACGCCTTACCGCACCTATCCTCATAGTCCCTAGACTCATCAGTAGCAGGTTGGACCAAGCCTGCTAGACATAAAGGAAATTCTCTCTATGTTTCGTTTTCTAATTCAAAATCCTCCCAAACTAAATGTCTCCAATTAGGAGGGATAATTCCATCAGCTAATGCTTTTGCAATCATCCCCCTATGTCTTAAATCTGCTCTCAACACATGACAAGGGCGGCATAATGTTCTTAGATTACCATCCTCATTAGTGCCAAGTCTTCCACTTTTTATATGGTCAATGTGGCATTTATCTAACCCACTTGGTATCTTACAACGAACACAACACTTTCTATCTCTTAACCATATTCTCTTTCTTGTCTGAATCCATATTTCTTTAGATTGACGTTTTTTGGGCATTTACCGCTACCTTCTTGTCAATATTTTTATATTCCTCATACAGCATAGTTTCAATAGTATCCACTTCAAATCTACCGTAACCAATAGAGCGTCCATCCGCCAATCCAACTAGCATCCCTGCATCATGCAGTATTGCTTTAATTTGTTGGGTAGCTACTAATGTATTATCCCAAATAATTTCAAATTCTGTTTCCCAATTAGGTGACAAACCAACACGATAACGAATATTACGCCCTCTAGTAGAAGGATTCCTAACTGAACGAACATCTAAATAAACTGGTCTACTTTTATCTTGTGATATTTCCTCTGGAATGAACCTATTGAAGTAAATACTACTTGATAACACTTGAAGAGTCGCAGAAAGTTTGGGTTGAATAGAACCACGACCACTTTTAGTATACTTAGAAGCCTCCCTCATACAACCAAAAATATATGAAGGGTCAACATACAATTGACCATTTTCATTTGCTGTGTAAGTACGCTTCCATTCTTCGGGGTCATTCCCTGCAACACCAGAGCGTTCCTTTCGTTCTAAAGATAATGTTTCTGTTGAAAATGAATTTAAAAGCAGTGGTTTTGTTCCAGTAATTTTTACCTTTGCATACATTAAAGCCATCTGTTTGACCTCCTATAAGTTGATAATCTTAATATTTACACATCCTTTGCTCCTTATTCTTGTTTATGAGAATTTTATTTTTGGTTATTGTTATTTAAATGGTTTACTATATTACTAATATAGTGATACACCAAAACAGTAAATTAATTTGAAAATCAAAAGGAGTGACCGAAGATGTCACTCCTTAATTATTTTTTACCTTCTCTTTGTTACCATCTTCATTACTGGTGAGAATGTATCATGACTTTTTCTAAGGTCGTCAGTGTCCATCTGAATGTACCTTCTCATTGTCCTTATATCCGACCATCCGCCCATCTTTTGAAGTGTAAAAGCATCGCAACCATTTAAAGTCATATTCTTCGCCCAAGTATGCCTGTATACATGAGCAGTTACCTTTTTCCCCTCGATTCCTGCTTTCTCACTATAATACTTAAGACGTTTGTTGAAATGATTTTGACCAAGCGGTTCTCCATATGAAGAAAGAAATATTCTATCTGTTGAAAAATGTTTTTTATTTTCATTGATTAATTGTAAAATTAACTTTACTGTATGTGCTGATATAGGAACAATTCGTGGTTTCCTATTCTTATTTCTCTCGCCACCAAGGGTAATAAACCTTGTTTGGAAGTCAACATCCCCTGTACGTAAACTGAGCAGTTCATTGGCTCTGATTCCGCTGTCTAATAATACAATCATGGCAACATAGTCCCTGTACCCTACATAGTCTCTTTGATTTGGTTGTCGTAGTACCTCCTTAACCTCATCATCTGTAAAACAGTTTGTAAGGTCTATATCTTGTTTTAATAATCGCACACCTGCCATTGGATTTACTTCAATTAAATCTTCCCGCTCCAAAAAATTAAACATAGCACGATACACCCTGAGTCGAATATTTATGGTTGTTTCAGATAAGCCTATACCTTGGTCACTTTGGATAAACTTATGCCCATCATACTTTGGTGCATCGTATTTCAAGTAATTGATGTAGTCTCTAAAAACCTGTGGTGTAAGTTCATCCACCGTTTCTTCTTCATAATTCTTTTGAAGCCAAGTAACGAAATATCCCCAATCCTTGCGGTAATCCCTTAAAGTTCTTTCTCTTAACCCCTCAGCACTCTTCCCTGCTATGACTAAATCAATTGCCTGTTCCATTGTTAATTTTGGGTATTCCTTTTGATTGGACATTTTTCCAATTGGTTTACGTTTTACTCGCTTGTTTAAAGACATAAAAAAGCCTCCTCAAATAGTAATGTTTTTCAACATTAACTATCGAGAAGGCATGTAATTCACAACCTTGATTTGATGGTTTTAGGGTTGTTAACACATCTTTTGAGGCTTGTGTGCACTCAAATTTCCTCTGTAATTCATAACCCCGAACATTTATTCAAAACC
>NZ_NPDD01000074.1 GCF_002272245.1 Bacillus sp. 7884-1
TTATAATCAATTTTTGTACCATTTAAAATAGAGGCATCTTCTTTAGCCACAAGAATTTGAATTCCATGCTGTGCAAAATGCAGATCCTCTTCCTTCACTTCATGATCAAAACCCATACCGTATGACAAACCACTGCAGCCTCCACCCTTTACACTAACTCGTAATAGGGCACCTTCTTCTTCATTGTGTTTCATCATTTCTTTTATTTGAAGTGCCGCGGCTTCCGTTATAATAACTGCATCGTTACTCATAGATTTCTTCCTCCTTTATTTGAGGTCTTTCTTAATAGTATATACACTGTATCTTCATGACTCAACTAATACGTTCCTATTGAGTATTATATGATTAGAATTAAATAAGGAAGCGATATACGCTCCCCTATTGTACAACTTTATATTAAAACATAGGATTCTCATCTAGGTATTGGTAAATATTATTAACAAGTTCATCCGGTGTACTTCCTGTAACGACTTCCCCATTAACAAGTGCGTAAAGGGTGGAAGCACATTTTCCGCAATAACCGAGACATCCATACTCAATAATATCGAGATTCGGGTCTTTTTCTAACTTTTCCAGTGCTTTTTGAGCACCGCTTGCGAGATTACTGATACAAAATTCAATAATGGGTTTATACATGGCTATCACCTCTCCACAACTTATTATCCTACTATCTTTCTTTAGTCGAGTCAAATACCATGTTTCAGGTGAATCTGTCAATAAAATTGTTATATGTGTTGTTATTTTGTCATATTTCAGATATACTCTTAATGGATTTAAAGGCTATATTACAATTATTTTTATCTTAACCTAGCTTGCTAGGTCTCATATTCTTACCAAAAAAATTATGATTACTGGTGTACACAAAGGGGAAATAAAAAATGAAAAACCTTGTAATTCTCGGTGGAGGATACGGAGGAATGAAGATTTTGAGTGAACTTCTTCCAAACAATTTACCTGAGGATGTAAGAATTACACTTGTTGACCGCGTTCCATACCACTGTTTGAAAACGGAATATTATGCCTTGGCGGCAGGAACTGTTTCCGATAAGGAGTTACGTGTTTCTTTTCCAGAACACCCTCAATTAGAGATTAAATATGGGGAAGTTACAGGAATTGAAAAAGACAATAAAAAGGTCTTGATTAAAGATTCCGAGCCCATTAGCTATGACGACTTAATCATTGGTCTAGGCTGCGAGGACAAGTATCATGGTGTACCAGGTGCGGATCAATACACTTACAGCATTCAGAGCATTGAAAAGTCCCGTATGACCTATTCAGTATTAAACAATTTAGGACCTGGGTCTGTTGTTGGTATCGTTGGTGCAGGGCTTAGCGGTGTGGAGCTTGCCAGTGAATTGAGCGAAAGCCGGGATGATTTAAAAATTAAACTATTCGATCGCGGTAAGCACATTCTTCCTGCCTTTCCTGACCGTTTAAGTAAATATGTTGAGAATTGGTTTCATAAAAATAATGTTGAAATTATTGGCAATTCTAATATCACAAAAGTGGAGGAAAATTTGCTTTACAACCATGATGAGCCGCTTTCCTGTGATGTGATTGTTTGGACCGCTGGTATCCAAGCGAATAAGGTTGTTCGTGAATTAGGGGAAGAAATGGACCGTTCAGGCAGGCTCATTATTACACCTCGTCATCATTTACCGAATGATGAGAACGTTTTTATTTTAGGAGATTGTGCAAGTCTCCCACATGCCCCAAGTGCTCAATTAGCAGAGGGACAAGCGGAGCAAATCGTCGAAGTGTTGAAAAAGCGCTGGAATGGCGAGGAGCCTCCGACAGAATTCCCAACAATTAAATTAAAAGGGGTTCTAGGTTCTCTCGGTAAGAAACATGGTTTTGGAATGATGGCAGACAGAGCCATTACAGGCCGGGTTGCCCGTCTGTTAAAATCTGGAGTACTCTGGCTCTACAAGTACCATAATGGTTGATTGAAAAAAGAAGCATTCCAGCATAATCTGGAATGCTTCTTTTAAATTGCTTTGTACCCATACTTTTCCAACTCGTTAAAAATTGTTTTTAGTCGCGGATTGCCTTCACCGACAATCTTATCTTTAATTACTACAACAGGATAAAACAAATCTTCTTCAATGACTCGTTTGGCAAAGTTCTCTTTTTCACTGTCAGTAGGTGGTTGATAAATATCAACATAGGTCATTATAAAGGGCTGCTCTGGGAACTTCCTAGCAATAGCCGCCTCTAGCCATTCGAATGTTTCCTTTGATGAGGGTAAATTCACACAGCTTGGGCATAATTGTTCTGCACCATAGAGGATAATTTCAACTGTAGTATTTGACATTCCATCCATCCTTGTTTTTTCTTCTATTTTACAACATTTAAACAATTAAACATAAAAATATGGTTGTAAATGTGCGAATTCCCATTTCATGATAATGGATTTTTCCCTCCATTGACATTATAATATAAGGAGGAAGGAGACGATAAGTATGGCAGAACAAGAAGTACAAGAAATGTTTGAGCAGGTTCAGGAAGTATTAGATAAATTACGTCCATTTCTTCTTCGCGATGGAGGAGATTGTGAATTAGTTGATGTTGAGGATGGTATTGTGAAACTTCGTTTACTAGGTGCATGCGGTAGCTGCCCGAGCTCAACAATTACCTTAAAAGCAGGAATTGAAAGAGCACTATTAGAAGAAGTTCCTGGCGTTGTTGAAGTAGAACAAGTATTTTAATAACGATAAAGAGCGATTGCTAACAAAGAGCAATCGCTTTTTTATTATCTTTTGGTTAACCAATCTAACAATGGAATATTCAATGGTTTCAAGGGTGCTCCGACCGTATGATAAAAGTTGCCTAGAAAACGCTCATATTCTGTTGATTGCTTTAACATCTTACTTAACTGCTCTTCAAGGAGTTTCTTTTCCTGCTCCGAACGAGTGATATAGTAATTTTCAATACACTCAAAGTAATGCAGCGGAAATAATAAGCGTGAGAATAGTAGCCGCCACGAAAAAGAGGTTAAAGGGACAATGCTTTGATAATCACCAAAAAACTGTCTCACATCAATCTCGTAGGTTTGCGTATTTCTGAAATATCGCTCTCTCGTCCATTCTGCAAGATCACGGCTGCGATGATCAAAAACCCAATCAAAGGGGTCCTTAATGTAATAACTAGCTCCCCAAGAGCCATTTGAAAAACGTTCATGGCATACGGTTCCACTATCCGATTCCTTTGGTTCATCATCCAGCTCAGTATCGACCAAATACTGGATAGCATTTTCCGTTAGTCCAATGTAATAGGGAAATGAATCAATAAACATTCGTTCAAAATCATCCTCAGGTGTTTGATACAAGAGCTCACTCCATACCTTTTCAATTTGGTCCAGCCTCTTTTCCCACAATTGTTTCCATTGCCCAATTCGGCTAGTCCTCTCGATTTTAAATGGCACTGTTTTTCCGCGTTCATGAAATTTAGCTAATTTTCTTCCTAATTTTACTTTTACCTGTTTGTCAGTTTGTCGATTTGCCAGAACACAATATTGATGGTCCTCCCAGGTGGTAATTAAGCCTCCCTCGTTAGATTGTAAAAAGGATGGAACATGAGAATCTCCATTTTTTCTTAAATGGTCAGCAATTTTCTCAAGTTCATCAATATCTTCAGCTTCTCTTCCGTCAGATTTGGCAACTAAATATAGCCAGCCATTACTTCTCAATGCATCATAGGAATCTAGCTTTACGTATTCATCTACCTGTATTCCATATTTATTTTCAAGTAATTTTTGCAGCAAGCTTCCACCTCTTCTCTTTTCTACTCTTATGTCATATATATGTAGTAGCCCAAAAAACTTGTTGTCTTCTTACGTAATAAAAAGTATAAGAAAATCGTTATAGGAGAAATCTGTAAGAAGGGTGATGGTTCGTTCCTTTTCAATTTAGCTTTCATATGTTATGAATTAAGAATAATGAAAATTCCAAGGAAAAGGTGATAAATGGATGGCAGAAGATAAAAAAATGGATTTAACAGAGGAAACAGCCCGTAGATGGATTAAAGAAAGAGGCGTAGAAATTCAGGATATTGCTGATTTAGTCTTCTTTTTACAGGAAAAATACCATGAAAATTTAAAAATGGAAGACTGTATTGCAAATGTAGAGCGCGTTATTGCTAAACGAGAGGTCCAAAATGCCATCATTACTGGAATCCAGCTCGATATGCTAGCTGAGAAAAATATGCTGGAAGAACCCATTCAATCGATTATTAAAACGGATGAAAGTCTATATGGCGTAGATGAAATACTAGCATTGTCCATCGTAAATGTGTATGGATCCATTGGCTTTACGAATTATGGCTATATCGATAAGCAAAAGCCTGGTATCTTAGCCCGTTTAAATGATAAATCAACTGGTGAGTGCCATACATTTTTAGATGACATCATCGGTGCAATTGCTGCAGCTGCATCAAGCAGACTTGCTCACCGTGCTGCACATGTGGAGTAGAAAAGCGGAAGCGCCTTGACCAGGGAAAAATGCAGTTCAATTTTTCCTAGGGGCGACAGGCATAAGACGAGCCGGCGG
>NZ_NPDD01000075.1 GCF_002272245.1 Bacillus sp. 7884-1
GAAGGTTGTTCTTTAACCTTCCTGCCCGATTGGCTTATGACCCCGAGCCCCTAGGCGCTGCAGCTAGACAATTCTCAAAGTCGAAAATTATATCCTTTTCTTACGGCTCCCATTGATCCAATGAATCAATCGCATAGGTTGGTTTTCGGTCATAACCAGCTAATAATTCCTTCGTTGTGACACCCGTGTGGACTAGAAGCGTATCAAGCTCCGCATTCATCCCCGCTAAAATATCGGTATCATAATAATCGCCCACCATTAAGGTTTCGTCCTTGGAGGTTCCCAAAACCTTTAGAGCCTGCTCCATAATAATGGATTCAGGCTTACCAATAAAAATCGGATTGGTCTGAGTAGATACAGCAATCACCGATGTGAGCGAACCATTTCCAGGGAGTAAACCTCTTTCTGTTGGTATCGCAATATCTCCGTTTGTTGAGATAAAGATTGCGCCATTGCGGACTGCTAGGCATGCGACAGCTAATTTTTCGTAGCTAATTTCGCGGTCTATCCCAATCACAACATATTCTGCATTCTCACCAGCAAACGTAAATTTTTTTTCCTCCAATGCCGTACGAAGTCCTTCTTCCCCAATTACAAAAACGGACGCATCCATCTTTTGGTCATAGATATAATTAGCTGTTGCCTGACTTGTGGTAAAAACAAGGTCTTCCTCTGCAGGAATATCAAAGTCCCTTAACTTTTCAGCAACTTGGGCCGGAGTCCGTGAAGAATTATTGGTTACGAATAAATAAGGAATACCTTTTTCCCTTAATTTTTTCACAAAATCTCCAGCTGCCTCAATTTTTTCTGACCCCTTGTACATTGTTCCATCTAGATCAATTAAATACCCTTTATACTTTTTCATGTGAAATCACTCCTATATGTATCATAGTCGTAAATAAAAATGACCGCAAACGCGGTCAAAGATTAATGATTAATTAAATGCTGATACTGGGCCAAGTTCATTCTGTAGGTAGTCCCGGACATTCTTTGGAAATATAGCTAACGTTTTAAGATGAGAAGAGAAATGATTCTCAAGTTCATTATGGTTTATCTCCATATACAGCTGAACGAGTACTTTCCGATACTGAATCAAATTTTTTAAGCTATTACCTGTTTCAGCACTAACAACCTTTTCGTCGATTAATATATCAATAATATCTTCATAGCTGCCAGGGTCTCTCATAATAAACCCATCTATTATCGCGTTTCCCACATCTAAAACCGATTCAATCATGAGATGTGTAACCCGTTCTAATGCTGCTTTTTCTATCTGGGTCGACCATTGATCCTGACTAGAAAATAAGCTGATTTGCTTTTCTAGAAAAACCAATGTTGTCTCTAACTTATCACGGTCTACAAAATACATGTCATCCACTTCCTCAATTATTATCATCTACGTTGCAATTTCCTCATAAAACCTAGTTGGTCGCGCGTAAAAATTCCCCTGTGCTAAGTCAACATTATTTCTAGATAAAACAGAAGCTTCTTCTTGGTTTTCAATTCCCTCCGCCACAACTAAAGAGCCAGCCTCCCTAGCAACAAGGAGCAACCCTTTTAACATTGACTCTTTAACCGAGTTTTTATCAATGTTTTCAATTACAGAACGATCAATCTTAATGATATCAGGCATAAGTTCAGTAATCGTATTTAAGCTGGAATAGCCTGCTCCCGTGTCATCCACAGCAATCTTAAAACCCATTAATCGTAAAACATTAATATTAAAGGAAAAGTTTTTCAAACCCTCAATTGAATCCCGTTCCGTCACTTCAAAGGTAATCTGTTTCGGTGAAATACCTCTATATTTCTGTAACAACTTCTTTAAATCACTGGTAAATCTAATATTCCCGAGAGTTAACGGAGTACAATTAACAAAAATATCTTGGCGGCAACGGGATGCTTTTACTTGCTGAAGCATTTTTTCCAACACAATCATTTCTAACTCGTACAAACGGCCGGTTTGTCTTGCAACAGAAAAAAGCTGTAACGGAGCTTCTAAAACAGTCCCTTTCGGTCCTCGAGTAAGCAGTTCCCATGCTCGGATTTCACTTGTGGCTACATCGATAATTGGCTGTGCAAACAGAGTGATATTCTTTTTGGTAATAATTTTATTAATGGCTAACAACATTTCATTACTCTCCAGCTGTACTCGCTTCTCTGCCATACCAATGGCTTGTCTGTGCGCTCTTAATATGGAATCCTGGATAGAATAGTCATGTTTTTCAACAAACATATATCCTTCTTCAAATGTGGGATACATGGAAGGATAAAGTTTAACGAACCTTTGTGCTACTTCTTCAGTTATCTTTTTCATCATTAGGTCAATATTTGAAATAGAATGGCGATCATGATCAACGGTAATTAATAGCGTAATGCCTTCACCATAATAATCATGAAGGGTAATTACTTCCTTTGGGTTAACCACTTGTTCCACAACGATTTGAAAAAGTTTCTTCAACGTTTTTACTAATTTAGACTGCTGCTTAACTTCAGTTTGTTCCATAAAATCCTTTTGATTAGTCAAGTCCTAGATTTTGTGTAAATTTTATTCCCATGATTTT
>NZ_NPDD01000076.1 GCF_002272245.1 Bacillus sp. 7884-1
GTATAGAAGATAATTCATCTTTGCAAGCGAAGAGTCACTGTGAATTTAGCGTGGGCAGAAAATCAAAAAGAAAGAAAGCTTAGCACAGAAAAGGTCAATCAGCGGCTTAAGCAAGTAATCAAGGGGTATCATTTCTCGACATTTGTGATTTGAAGCTCTTTATGCTCATACTTGATTACAGTCACCATACCAGGAGTAACTTCCATTGTAAGGGTATCTTTACCAATAGTGTTATGAGCTCCTTTAAAAGTAGAAATTTGAATTTACATAGCAATTTAGTAATAGTTTGAGTATTTCAGTCCTCATTAATTCACATTGTGAGAACCAAATACTTCCAATCTACTATTTTACTTGGTAGACAGATATAACATAGAGGAGCCTACAACTTTAATTAGTCTTGCTTTTTTATTTGTTGTTGCAAAATTTTTATTTGCTGTTGCATTTGTTCTAGTTGTTGTTGCATTTGCTGCTGCTGTAACTCTTGTTGTTGTTTCTCTTTTTGTGCTTGGATTGTATCAATTTTATCTTGTTCTAATGCCATAGCTTGCCCTATAAGACCTAATGTATCTCCTGTCACATTAAACCATTGTCCAATCAATTGTAGAATATCGGCTAGATTATTATTATTATTATTATTATTCCCGCCATTCCCATTATATGAAATCATTATAACCCCTTCTTTTTTGTAACTGTTTTATGTTATTCAAACAGGGCTTGGATGGCATCGAAAAAACTCTCTAATTCAATTTTTTATATACTTGTTCCACTAAACTCCCTTTAGTTTAAGGACATTCTTTCACAATACTTGTGATTATTTAATCATAAATGCCAATGCATTTTCATCATGGTCACGGACAATTTTTTTTATTCCAAGTATGAAGACCAATGCAAAATGGGGAAGGAGTGGTAAGGAATCCCAAACTATTGGAAACGTTCTCGTTACTAAAAAAGTGGAATAAGAAAATTTACATAAAATTAACCAAATGGGCAAGTTCCTACATTCCAATATGTGGTAAGGATAATAAAGTGCGATTGTGAAACAAAAAGCAATCGCTTTTTTACTGGTAGTGCTGGTTGTTCAAAAGCAGAAAGGAGATATATGAAAAATATAAAAAAATCAATAAAATTTATCGGAGTAATGATCTTCATATTACTCATCATAGCACTTTTTTTCCCTACATGGACTCAGGATATAAAAGCTGAGAACAGTATTAGTGTATTGGAACAAGTAGAAATAAACGGAAGTAAGCACGAAATTATGATACGCGGAAATGATAAGGATAATCCCGTTATTATTCTTGTACACGGAGGACCTGGAAATCCAGAAATACCGTATGTCACTAAATACCAAAACCTATTGGAAAAGGATTTTACGGTTGTTCAATACGACAAAAGAGCGAGTGGGAAATCCTATCATTTCTTTGAGGACTATTCTAATCTTTCATCAGACTTGTTGGTGGAAGACTTATTAGCAATGACAGATTACATATCAAAACGTCTAGGAAAAGAAAAGGTCATATTGGTGGGTCATTCTTTCGGAACTCATATTGCTCCCCAAGCTGCCTCTAAAGCACCTGAAAAATATGAAGCTTATATTGGCATTGGACAGATGAGCAATACAATAAAAAGCGAGATTGATGGTTTGATTTTCACGATTGAACAGGCTCAAAAAGCGGGAAATACGGAGGATGTTTATACTTACAGGGCTTAACTGAAAAAATCAAAAATGGCGAAATGTTTACTCCGCGAGATTATGTTGCAAAATATGGAGGGTATTCAAGACTTAATGAGAAACTTGGTGATGATAACATAAGCGTTTTATTCAGTAGTGAATAGAACTTATTAGATGTAATCCGTTATAATCGTGGAATTGGCTATTCTCAAAATATATTATTAAAAGATATATTTGAGAATCCAATATCTACTATTGTAACTAAACTTGAAATACCGACTTATTTTGTTATGGGAAAATACGACTATATGACTTCGTCTAATGCAGCGAAAAATTATTTTGATAAGATTGAAGCCAATCAAAAGGAATTTATTTCTTTTGACCAATCAGCTCATTTTCCGCAATTTGAAGAGAAGGGAAAATTTTACAAATGGATGTCTGATACATTTATAAAGTAATATATTTAAGTTAATTGTTAAAGGAACTAATGTAAAGAAATAGATTAATAATTTAGTTGCAGCAAGAAAAGAATCCTTAAAGTAACAGGATCACTTTGGTTTAATAGACATTAATAGGAAACGCTCTGTGCTTTTTTCGCTCGGAGCGTTTTTCTTTGCCATTTCCAATTTTCTATAACCTAACTCGCCCATCTGGTCTAGTTAAAGACGTTCCCATTGACATCTTTTTCAAAAAAATATATGGTTATCTTCGGTAATAGTTATCTATGGTAACTATTTTTATGTGGGAGGGGGTAGAAGGAATTGGAAGGTTTTTTTCAGCGTTATTTAAGTCTGTATAGATCACTTATAACCACATTGAATGAACTAATGAGTACTTATGAGCTTTCTTATTCTCTATGGCAAGTTATTTTTTACATTAAAACCAATGGGCCTTCGACACTTGTAGATATTGCAAATCATTATAATGTAGAAAAACCAACCATCACAAGGAGGGTTCATCGTTTGGAAGATCTGCAAATGGTGAAGCAAATTCCTGGTATGGATAGGCGAGAGAAAGTCATTCAGTTAACAGAATTAGGAGACGAGATTTACAAAGCATGTAGAAAAAAGATAACGGATTTAGAAAATAGTGTTATGGTTGGTATCGCTAATGAAGAGCAAATGATTACGTTTCAAACGCTTCCTAAAATCCAGGATAATATTATGAGAGGCGGGGGAAGCAAAAGTGAGTAAACCTAAATTATGGACAAAGGATTTTATCATTGTATCCAGCGTCAATTTTTTGTTAACGTTAGTCTTTTATTTGTTAATCGTGATTATCGGTGTTTATGCGGTAGATGAATATCATGCTTCTACAAGTCAGGCAGGTCTTGTTACAGGAATTTTTATTGTTGGGACATTAATTGGGCGTCTGTTTATTGGCCGCAGTATGGATTCAATTGGCCTTAAAAAAACGTTGTTCATTGGATTAATTCTCTTTATTTTTACAACATCACTATATTTTATCCATTTAGGTATTACCTTTCTGCTTATTACTCGTTTATTACATGGGATTACACTGGGGATCGCAAGCACTGCAACAGGAACAATTGTGGCTCAGATTATTCCAAAAAGACGTAGAGGAGAAGGTATCGGTTATTACAGTATGAGTTCTACATTATCTACCGCAATCGGACCGTTCATTGGACTATATATGAGCCAACATACAAGCACTCAAATTATTTTTAGTCTCTGCCTGGCTTTAGGTATCTTCAGTTTGATTACAGCCTTCTTTGTGTATGTACCGGCATCGGAAGGAACAGCAAAGACAACTGAAATAAAAGGAGTCAAACTCTCTCATTTTATTGAGCCAAAGGCAGTCCCGATTGCATTGATTACTTTAATAATCGGTTTCTGTTACTCTAGTGTTCTATCTTTTATTAATTTCTATGCAATTGAAATTGAACTGGTTCGTGCTGCAAGTTTCTTCTTTCTTGTGTATTCAATAGCAGTACTGATTTCACGGCCATTCACAGGCCGTTTAATGGACGTAAAAGGGGCAAACTATGTGATGTATCCGGCATTTGTCCTCTTTACTGCTGGGATGCTGCTTTTAGGTTCAGCCCACAACAGTATCACTTTATTAGTAGCGGGTTTACTTATTGGACTCGGATTTGGGAATATGCAGTCCTGCACACAGGCAATCGCAATTAAACTGACTCCTTCTCATCGTATGGGACTGGCAACGTCGACTTTCTTTATATTTCTTGATGCCGGGCTAGGATTCGGACCTTATTTGCTTGGATTCATCCTTCCATTTACGAGCTATAGTACACTTTATATGATTCTAGGAGTTGTAGTGTTGGTATCTTCTGGTCTTTACTTTTTTCTGCACGGGAAGAAAGAAAATGCTAGTATCAATGCTTTAACTTAATAATAAATAAGAAGGGACATCTTTTATAAGAGATGTTCCTTCTTTATATAAAAATTAGTAAGAGGAAATATTAGTAAATTGTCGAATAGTGCATATAGGAAAGTTATTGAAGAGAGATTAAAAAGAGTTAAAGAGAATGTAAAGGGGGGGAACACATTTATGATTCCAGCAAAAATAGAACCCACATCAATCACTGCTGCCATACGAGAAAAAAGTGAGGAATCCATCTTCGATTGGTTCGATCTGAATAAGCAATCGTTCTATACACTTGGCTGGTCTTATCTTGGCAATCAGCAGCAAATGGAAGAGCTTTTTTACCAGACCATTATAAAAGTCCATAAGGAATTGCCTCGCTTTAAAAGGGAAACATCATTCGAAACGTGGGTCACATCCATCTTCATACATATCTGCCGGAAGCTTTCTGAGGATAGAAGTTTACTAACTAGAGTGGAAACTGAAACACGTCAGGATATATTTAAAGCACTTGATCAATTAAAAGAGTATGAGAAAGATGCGATGGTCCTTACTTATGTAAAAGGAATCTCTAAGGAAGAGGGGGCACATCTTCTCCAAGTTTCAGTGGAAAAGATGAAAGAGCTTTTGTTTTCCGGAATTCAGTCACTAAGAAACGAAATGGGGGACGGATCTCTCTATAATGGCTGTAAAGAGTATCAAAAGGATTACATCGATTACTTAGAAAGAACCTTAGATCGTCCGAAAAAGATTGATTTAGAGAAACATATTTATCATTGTCAAGAATGTCAGGCGGATTTGGCTACCTTTCAGGATGTTATGTTAACCCTAGTAAATCTTACTGATAGAATGGAAGATTTGCATGTGCCATCTGATTTCATGGAGAACATTAAAGATAGGCTGGCAGTTAAGGAAAAGCATAGGCAACAGAAGAACAAGAAACGTATAAGAAAAGGATTTGTATTTTCAGGTATATTCGCAATATTAATAGGAATAGAATTTTTTACTGGAGCGTTTTCTAAAACCTACTATACATGGTCAGAAAAGGATCAGGAATTACGTGCCTTTCTTGAACAAGACCTGGGTGAAAGTCTGAACCTTGAAGCCGAAAGCAATGGGGTGAAAATCAAGATCAAGAGTGCGATTGCGGATGAGGTTCAGACGCTTGTTTTTTACGAAATCGAAGATACGAAAGAAGACAATCAATATGTTATGGATGCTTTTGATGGGGTTTTTGTGGAGAATGATTTTGAAATTATGAACACGGCAGCATATCCAAGGTACTATCCTCCTGACCTTGAGGCTGCTGTAAATAACGAAGAAAAGAACGTGTATCAAGGGAGGATAAGTCTGCAGCCACTTACAAGTGATAAAGGCACAATCAAACTGAAAATCACAAAACTTCATAAATTGATTCGTGATACCTCAGAAAAGAATGGTCTTGTAGCTTACGGTGGCATGGAAAGTGAAACAGGGAAGTGGAACTTCGAAATCCCTGTAACAAAACAGCCTTCCGTCGAATATGCCTTGGATGAAGAAACAATCGTCGAAGGTATCCCGGTTCGATTTGATAAACTAATCATTGCACCAACTGCGACGGTTTTGCAATATGGTATTAATATTGAACAGCGAGAGAAACGGTTAGACGTTATTAATTTTAATAATCTAGAAGTGAACAATAAAAAACTGAAAGCTGATAGTTATGGCAGTTCATTTTTAGAAACAACTTATGACGAAAACTGGATTCCTATGCAATCACACTTTGACCCACTTTTTGGAGAAAAGCCAAAAAATATTAACGTTCAATTCGAATCGACTTATTTTACTTTTGAAGAACTTAAAACCATCGAATTGGATGAAATACAGGAATATCCCCATACCTTTGAATATGCAGGCAGTACAATGTCTATCGACAAGGTGGAAGTGGGACAGCCGACGAAAGTTGTCATAAGTAATCATGAGAATCGTTCATATGAGTCGCTTAACTTCGAAGTTATCGGTGAGGATGAAAGTGAAATTGTATCAATGGAGATGGATTCAGAAGGAGTGCTCGTTGATAAACACGGGGTGGAGTACAATATGAATGAACCTATATCCTATGAAGAAATCGAGCAACCCCGTCATTTCATTACAGTTTTTAACACGAAGTTACACCCTAACACCGCTGGAGAAAAAGTAGTTCCTAAAAGGCTGGTGATTTATGGATATAATGCAATGAAATATTTGGATGATGTTGTAAAGATTTCGGTGGAATAAAACTCTTTACTATTATTCACATATTAGTATGAAAATTAATAGGATTAGAAATAGAGAACGAAAGAAAAATAGAGTAGCCCAAGCAGGACTACTCTATTTTTCTTTAGGAAAACCTATGTCTAACATGCAAAACTATTGAAAGTGAGAAAATCGACATAATATTATATTTTATAATAAACGGGTTCCCTTCCTCCAATTATTCCCATGATTTTTTCCGAGGCTTCTTTGAGTTTTTCTCCACAGAATATAATATGTTCTTCACTAATTTTTGAAGCAAAGCCGATGCAGGCAATAACCATTTTTATATCGCCATGAAGATCAAAGATAGGTGCGGCAACACCGAAAACATCCGATTAATGAGTTTCACAGGTGATGCCCATTCAGGTCCGGCAAAAGCAGGTATGTCCATTGTAGATTTAACAACGGGGATGTTTGCAGCTTATGGTATTTTAAGTGCATTATTCTCTGTACAAAAAACAGGAAAAGGACAATTTGTTGATGTAAGTTTGCTTGATGGACAAGTTGTATTGTTGAATCATCTGGCAACTGGATTTCTTGCAACAGGTAAGGCTGCTGGAAGAATGGGATCAGCTCATCCTTCGATTGTTCCATACCAATCGTTTAGAGCAAAAGATATGGATATCATTTTGGCAGTAGCCAATGATGGAAAAAGTGCTGCCAGGCTTTAGATTGGATTGATTTAATGGAAGATACTCGTTTTGAAACAAATGCAAAGCGAGTAGATCATCGTCAAGAACTTGTGAATATTATTTCTGAGAGACTGATTACGATGGAAAGCAAAGATGTTTTTGAAAAGATGGATAATGCTGGGGTCCCATGTGGTCCAATTCACACAATTGATCAAGTTATCAATCACCCTCAGGTTCGTGCAAGGGAAATGATGATTGAGATTGAACATCCTATTGTAAAGAATCTGAAAGTCCCTGGATTTCCAGTTAAATTATCGGAAACCCCGTCAAAAGTTCGGCGCCACCCACCATTGCTTGGAGAACATACAGACGAAGTCTTAGAGGAACTGGGTTACTCCAAAGAACAAATTCAAAACCTAAAAAGTGGGAATGTAATATAATCAAAGAAAGTGCCAAGTACCATCCGTGAATTTGGAAGGTGCCTGGCAGTTTTTTGTCTTAGAAAACCAAGATGATGGAAAATGTATTGCGTTTGTAAATACATTAGCATACAATGGCGATATTAATTATTTGAACGGATGCCAGAAAAAGCCTCCGCATAGCGATAAAATATGGAGGTGTAAGAGAATGAATAAACGATGGACGATTGGTAAAATTAAAGAATTTGTTGAGAACAATTCGGAAAGTAAGTTGCTAACTACGGAATATCACGGCTTTTCTCAAAAGTTACTATTTAAATGTGCGTGTGGCAGCAACTTTGAAAGAACATTAACGAAATTTAAAAATAATAACCAACGTAAATGTGACGTGTGCCAACCACCAAAAGAGGCAAGATAACGCATCGCGAATAAACGAAGTGCCGATTTCTATTAAAGAGAAGTGGGCACTATTTTTTATTTTTTTTTAAGGCTGTGTTAAAGGATACTGTTGATTTTAGAA
>NZ_NPDD01000077.1 GCF_002272245.1 Bacillus sp. 7884-1
TGAGCCCGCGGAAAGCATAGCGCCCTGGAGCGCAAATCAACAGCCTAATTTAACACCGCCTTTTTTAAAGAGAAATCATAAGAAATCAAATCAGGTGTGATGTCTTCTTGCAAATACTTTTGAAAGATGTTAAGCTATAGAAGAATTATTTTTGTTCGGTGTAAAGGATAGTATAAGATTAACTTTTCGTCTTGATGATCACTGAGTGCAAGGATAGTAATACATTGTGTGCAAAGCACACAGCAGGAGGAAACAACATGGAACAAGGTAAAGTAAAATGGTTTAACGCAGAAAAAGGTTTCGGATTTATCGAGCGTGAAGCAGGAGAAGACGTATTCGTTCATTTCTCAGCTATCCAAGGCGAAGGTTTCAAATCTTTAGACGAAGGTCAAGCAGTTACTTTTGACGTTGAGCAAGGCCAACGTGGAGCTCAAGCTGCTAACGTTCGTAAAGCTTAATAATTAAGAACAAACTAGCAGGCTCTTTATAGAGTCTGTTTTTTTTTCTCTTTCCAAAACAATACCCATTGCTCAATAATCGGTTAGGTTTATTTGGCAATTAGATAAATTTATGTCAGTATAGACTTTGATTATTACTTTAAAATGTCTTAGACGGCGCTTGGAGGATTTGTATGCCACATTTAATCATTAGAGGAGTTTCAGTAGATCAGGTAAAAACAATTAGTGCTTCATTAGTACAAGAATTGGCAGATTTATGCGAATGTGGAAGTGACAATTTCACCTTAGAAATTGTCCAATCAACCTATGTGTTTGATGGCGATGAAGTGCAAGGATATCCATTAATTGAAGTTAAATGGTTCGAACGCGGTCAGGAGATTCAAGACCAATTTGCCAGCATTGTAACTCAACATATTCAATCACTCGATATTCCAGAGGTAGAAGTCGCTTTCAGTACATTCTTGGAGTCCGCTTATTATCTAAACGGAAAGAGTTTTGCCTCCTCGTAACGAAAAGATTATCAAAAAAAAGTAACAGGCACCATCCGTAAAATTGGGAGGTGCCTGGCACTTTTTTTGATATGTGTTTATTTGGAATCTTTATTAATCAAAAGTTGGCAGAATGAAATAAATTGAGGGTATTTATCCTGGTATGGTGCATATCATTAAAAAAAGGTCCAATCAGATATTTTGTTTAATTATTTTTTCGACAAAAAATGCGAAATTCTCTTGACGATAGGAATAAAACTTTGTAATATTATAAATGTGTTTAAGTTCTTTAACTTTTGTATATAATGTCTTTTGTGCGGGTGTAGTTTAGTGGTAAAACCTCAGCCTTCCAAGCTGATGTTGTGAGTTCGATTCTCATCACCCGCTCCATACATATTACCAAACGCAGTGTATCGTTACTTGAGAACGATGCATTGCGTTTTTTCTATATTTAGATTTTTTTTAAAGACCCTATTGATTACATTTGTTGATTTTTTCCGTCACTTAAGCAATAAAATTAAAAAACGTTTCTTACACAAGTAAGGAACGTTCTTTATTATTAGCTCTCTTCCTGCTTATCCTTTTTTTCTTTATTAGACTCTCTTTTATTTTTTGATTCATTTAGTCCATTAATTGTGCTATTGAATAAATTCGTTGATATAACTGCTGCTCCAGTTACAAGTATACCTTGAACAACAGACTGTATTTCTAGACCATAATAAAGTAGACAAGCAATAACAGCAAAAAGCATTTGTATCCAAGCATGGGTCCATAAAGGAATGAAAGGGGTCTGTCTAAGAAACAAGCTGATAATATAAAGTACTGGGACTAAAATAAATGCATCAGGTCTTATATAGCTATCAAGAATAAGATCCATTTTTATCACCTACAGCTTATCCATGTTTTAAAATAATAATATATTCTTGATATAATAAATTGGTCCATCACTCAAATAAATTTATTTCGTTTTTCCTCTGATTATGGTCATCAACAACCCACATAGGAGACCACCCTTACTCTTCAAATGATACCGTCACTAAAAAAAAAGATGCCTTACTGGCATCCTAGTATGGAGAAGCTTGCTTCTCCACCATGTATTTGTGTGAACATCCTCATTAATGACTCTGTCAGCCTTTCCGCGCTATTCACCGCTGTTGTAGGCTGTAAATAGATGATCTGTAGCGCATTATTTGTAGTTTTCGTAACTGGCGCTCGATTGGAATCTACAAAAGGGCTGCCGAATGGTCCAAGCTGGTCCGATGAGACAATCAGGTTTTCTAATGAGTTCATCCGGCCATTCAGTCCTAAATATTCTTCGCCTGCTTTCGCAACTTCGATTGTTATTTGTCCCTCTAGTTTATCGCTGTCATAAATACCAATCGGCACTTGATATTGTAAGGAGAAAAAGTTATTGATATCAATGGCACTTTGGACAGTGGTAAGATAATTCTGTTTCTGAACTCTGCGGTATAGTGCCTCCGAAGAAGGGCGATAACGGTTAGGGTCCTTGCCAAAAGTTTTAAAAATACTGCGCCATTCTTGGATTCCTGGTAACTCAGATAGATTTTTATTTTCTAAATCAAAGTAAATCGATTCTTGAAAAAGCTGCAGTCTTCCTTTGACCATTTGTGGGGAATCGCCTACGGTAATTTCTTTATATTCAATGATTCCAAGCTTAAAATGAGGAATCTGGCTGATTATTTCTGACGAAAGCTGAATTTCCAATGATTCCACCTCCAAAATTTCATAAAAATAGTTTATCATAATGAGATGTGGAACGAGAAATTAGCGGCTTACTATAGAGTATTTTTAGTGAAGGGAGGTTTCCGAATGAATATTGATCAATTGAAGGAGGAAGTCATTGCGTATAGTAAAACGATTGGCATTGATAAGATTGGTTTTACCACGGCAGATCCTTTCACTGAGCTGAAAAATAGACTGATTCGCCAGCAGGAACTTGGGTATCAATCTGGTTTTGAAGAGCCTGATATTGAAAAACGGGTGACACCAGCCATGCTTCTTCCAGAACCGAGGTCTATTATTTCCATCGCTCTGGCCTATCCTTCAAAAATGAAGGTTCGTATTGAAGGGAGAAAAGGTGAGCGGAGAGGCTTTTTTTCCCGAGCTTCATGGGGATTAGATTATCATCATATTTTACGAGACCGTTTAAAAAAGCTGGAGGCGTTTATTTTAGAAAAAGTGCCAGAGGCTCGTCTCAAATCGATGGTTGATACCGGTGAGCTTTCTGACCGCGCTGTTGCAGTGAGAGCGGGGATTGGCTGGAGCGGTAAGAATTGTGCAGTCATGACGCCGGAGTTTGGCTCTTACGTCTATATAGGCGAAATGATTACCAGCCTTCCTTTTGCAGCTGATACTCCGATGGAGGATCAATGCGGTTCCTGCACAGCTTGTATTGACGCTTGTCCGACGGGAGCGTTGGTGCAGGGCGGACAAATTAATGCTCAGCGCTGTATCGCCTTTTTAACGCAGACAAAGGCTGTGATTCCTGAAGAATTTAGAGATAAAATTGGCAACCGGGTGTATGGCTGTGATTCCTGTCAAACGTCCTGCCCCGTCAATAAAGGGAAGGATTTTCACTTCCATGAGGAAATGGAGGCTGACCCCGAGACAGCCAAGCCGTTACTGAGACCGATGTTAAAAATGAGTAATCGTGAATTTAAGAACAGATTTGGTCCCTTAGCGGGATCGTGGAGAGGCAAAAGGCCGATTCAGCGCAATGCCATCATTGCTCTGGCACATTTCAAGGATGAAAGTGCCATTCCAGATTTACTAGGTGTGTTAGAAAATGAAACCAGCAGTGTTCTAAAGGAAACGGCTGCTTGGGCTCTCGGGAAAATTGGCAGTCCGGAAGCGGTTGAGGCACTAGAAAAAGCAGCAAAAAGTGAAGTCGATTTAGTAGTGAAGAGTGAGATTAATAAAAGTTTACTAAAACTAAAGAACTAAATGAGCGAGGACATTCTGTCTTTGCTCATTTTTTTAAATTAAATTTCCCAACTACACATATGTATGAAACAGAAGGGGGAGATGAAGGTGAATCAATCACTCCAAGAATTGTTTGAAGGACGAGTCGAACAATTTGTTTTAAAGCGTAAATGGCAGTCGGGGAATTATGAAAAGGCCGAACAGAAGCTGGCGTCTTTTGTGAAACGGTCCGCAGATATCGTAAAGGTTAAGGCACGGGGGAACATCCTCAAACGATCCGTGGATGGGGATTTTCAAACCACGATCTATCAGGTTCATTACCAATACCTGATTAAACAAAAAGGAACGCTGTATCAAGAGGAAGAAGTCGAAGTACGAATGTGCAAGTTTTTTAAAAATGATTTGATTATGGATAAAGAAATAAATCCTTATACGAAGCAGCCTGAGTTGGAATTTGCAGCAGAGGATGAACAGGAGGAACGGATTAGTTATCAGTATAATCGCTTAAAAGCTGTTCAATATGCGGAACGCTGGTGGAATACCTATAATCCAGCGTTTATAAAATTTGAAAATAACTGTACAAACTTTATTTCACAATGTCTTTATGCAGGAGGAGCTCCAACGAGAGGTTATCCTAACCGGGGCACTGGCTGGTGGCTCCGAAATAAAAATTATAGTTATAGTTGGGCTGTAGCACATTCTATGCGGTTATATTTAGCTAATTCTAAAAGTGGTTTGAGAGCAAAAGAAGTTAGCAGCCCGAATCAATTATTATTGGGGGATGTCATTTGTTACGATTTCGAAGGGGATGGCCGTTATAACCATAACACGATCGTGACAGCCAAGGATGCTTATGGAATGCCGCTGGTTAATGCAAACACGTACAATAGCCGTATGAGATATTGGGCCTATGAAGATTCTTCTGCCTATACACCGAATATTAAATATAAGTTTTTCACGATTGTCGATGGGTGAGAAAATTTGTTTGGCTGGGTGATAATGGTATAATGTTAAAAGAGTTTTTTTTATGAGGTGAGATTCTTGGCAATACATGTCGTACTATATCAGCCGCAAATACCTTCAAACACAGGAAACATCGCAAGAACCTGTGCTGGAACCGATACATCCTTACATTTGATCCGTCCATTAGGGTTTTCAACGGATGATAAAATGTTAAAGAGAGCGGGATTGGATTATTGGGAATTTGTAAATATTGTTTATTATGATTCACTAGATGATTTTTATCAGAAAAATGAAGGCGGAGAATTTTTCTATATCACTAAGTTTGGGGAGAAGCCCTATAGTTCCTTTGATTATAGCAATCCCGATAAAGATTATTTTTTCATTTTTGGCCGTGAAACGACAGGGCTCCCAAAAGACGTGATTGAAAATAATAAGGATGTCAGCCTAAGGATTCCGATGAATGACAATATACGTTCCTTGAATTTGTCCAATACCGCTGCGATTCTAATTTATGAGGCATTAAGGCAGCAAGACTATCGTCATTTAAAATAAGACGTAAGAGGCCAAGCTGCTGGCCTCTTTTTGCTAAACAGAAAGGAAGAATAATAATGAATGAAGTAATTACTACTATATTAAATCATCAATCGATCCGTCATTTTAAGGATAAGCAGTTAAGTGATGAACAAATAAAAACGATTGTCGCCTGTGCCCAAGCTGCTTCAACATCAAGTTTTATCCAGGCATATTCGATTATAGGCATAAAGGATAAGGAAAAAAAGCGGAAGCTTGCGGAGATAGCAGGAAACCAAGAATATGTTGCGGAGAATGGCCATCTATTTGTGTTTTGCGCCGATTTAAGCCGGCATGAATTGATTGGAAAAATGGAAGGAAAAGATGTACTCGCTTCAATTGAAAGTACGGAGAAATTTATGGTGGCGCTCATCGATGCGACGCTGGCAGCTCAAAATGCTGCCATCGCGGCGGAATCCATGGGACTCGGAATTTGTTACATAGGTGGAATTCGAAATAAGCTTGAGGATGTAAAAGAATTATTAAAAACTCCTGACAGGGTCATCCCGCTCTTTGGAATGACTATAGGCTATCCTGAGAAAATAAACGACCAAAAGCCAAGACTTCCTTTTGAACATGTTTATCATGAAGAAGAATATGAACAGGATCAAGACGTATATTTGCGCCAGCTGCAAGAATATAATCAGGTAATCTCCAACTATTATTTAGAGAGGACAAGCGGGAAAAGGAAGGATACCTGGACTGAGCAAATGGCAAACATGCTTGAAAAGCAAACACGGATGTATATGCAGGAATTTGTTCAAAAAAATAAGATGGATTTGAGATAATAGCGTGTAGGTTTTCCAAAAAACCGTACAGGTTCTACAAAAAACATACAGCTTCTACAAAAACGCATAGATTCATTACAAATATAAAAGGCTGCCCTCATGGCAGCCTATTTAAATGGAAAGATATTATTTACTAGATCCTGGCTTATCATTATAACCTGATGCAAAGATAGCTGCTAGAAACGCCACCATAACTAAAATAACTAGAAATAGTCCCATGCTTATGTAAAGCCTCCTTAATTTTAAAATATTTCTTAGCTTAGACACATATACATTTATTATAGCCTATCTTAAAAAAATGAAAAGAGCAATATTCCAATCTTTTCATAAAACAAAAAAGAAAGGCAGGAATACTTCAACGTTACGCATGTTCAAGTTCTTTGGTGCATAGAGTATATTAATCGTCTCTGATAACGCTACAGGGGGAGGGCCTTATGGATATCCTAAAAAAAATTGAGATGTTTCGAGAAGAGGAAGAAAAGCTACGTTGGGAAGGGTCATTTGGAGATTATTTACTGTTGTTAAAAGAGAAGCCATGGGTAGCACAATCGGCACATTCACGAGTATATAATATGATCAAAGACGCTGGAATTGAGGAAGTAAAAGGGACTAAGAATTATAATTTCTTTGGGAATCAATTATTTGGTTTAGAGGAATCATTGGAAAGACTTGTCGAGGAATACTTCCATCCTGCGGCTAAAAGGCTGGATGTAAGAAAGCGGATCTTATTACTAATGGGTCCGGTAAGCGGAGGTAAATCTACACTTGTTACCATGCTGAAACGTGGTTTAGAGGCCTATTCCCATACGGATAGAGGCTCTGTATTCGCCATTAAAGGCTGCCCAATGCATGAAGACCCTCTTCATTTAATCCCTCATCATTTACGTCGGGATTTTTATGAAGAGTATGGTATTCGAATTGAAGGAAATCTTTCACCATTGAATATGATGCGCCTTGAGCAGGAGTATGGTGGAAGAATCGAAGATGTGTTAGTTGAAAGAATCTTTTTCTCAGAGGATAAGCGAACTGGAATTGGAACCTTTAGCCCATCGGATCCAAAATCACAGGATATTGCTGATTTAACAGGAAGTATTGACTTCTCTACTATTGCCGAATTTGGTTCAGAATCAGATCCACGCGCCTACCGCTTTGATGGTGAACTGAATAAAGCGAATCGGGGAATGATGGAATTCCAGGAAATGTTGAAGTGTGATGAAAAGTTCTTGTGGCATTTGCTTTCTTTAACACAAGAAGGAAACTTTAAAGCTGGAAGGTTTGCGTTAATTAGTGCGGATGAACTTATCGTAGCTCACACAAACGAAACGGAATACCGTTCATTTATTTCGAATAAGAAGAATGAAGCCTTGCATTCCAGGATTATCGTTATGCCAATTCCGTATAATTTAAAAGTTTCACAGGAAGAAAGAATCTATGAAAAGATGATTAGTGAAAGTGATGTATCGGATGTGCATATTGCACCGCATACATTACGGGTTGCAGCGATGTTTACGATTCTAACCCGTCTGAAGGAACCAAAGAAGGGTGATATTGACTTAGTCAAGAAAATGCGCCTGTACGATGGTGAAAATGTGGAAGGCTTTAATGCGGTTGATGTCAGTGAACTTAAGAAAGAATACCCAGATGAAGGTATGAGTGGGATAGACCCGCGTTATGTTATTAACCGGATATCATCTACTATCATCCGTAAAGAAGTACCGTCTATAAATGCGCTGGATGTTTTAAGATCGTTAAAAGACGGTCTAGATCAACATCCTTCTATTACAGCTGAACTTCGTGAGCGCTATATGAATTATATTTCGGTTGCACGGAAAGAGTATGATAATATTGCCAAAAATGAAGTTCAAAAAGCATTTGTATACTCCTATGAAGAGTCCGCTAAAACGTTAATGGATAATTACCTTGATAATGTTGAGGCTTACTGCAACAAAGCGAAGCTTCGTGATGTGTTAACAGGTGAGGAAATCAACCCAGATGAAAAATTAATGCGTTCGATTGAAGAACAAATTGGGATTTCTGAAAATGCGAAAAAGGCATTTAGGGAAGAAATCCTGATTAGAATCTCCGCCTTTGCTAGAAAAGGTAAACGATTTGATTACAATTCTCATGATCGACTTCGTGAAGCAATTCAAAAGAAATTATTTGCAGACCTCAAAGATGTTGTCAAGATTACCACTTCTTCCAAAACACCTGATGAGCAGCAGCTAAAGAAAATAAATGATGTTGTTGCTAGATTAATTGACGAACACGGCTATAACTCAACATCAGCAAATGAACTATTACGGTATGTTGGAAGTTTATTAAACCGGTAATTAAAATAGTAGGGACTGGCGGAAGGAATCTGCCAGTCTGTTTTTTTCAATAATGGTGATAAGTTTAATAATTTGTCAAACCAAAGTAGCTCGTCCATTTTTAAAGGTGTGAGCCTAATTGTCAAAATAATTTGTAAATTATTTTCTGCTTCTGCATAGGATAAAGTAATCAACATTATCTGCATTTTTTCACTCGGGTTATCTTATGATTTTTCAAAAAAAATGTGACTCTGGAAAACAACAAAAATTAATAAGGAGGGGTTTACATTGTCTGACAATAACCATCAATATGTGATTTCAAGAGAAGATTGGTCCCTCCACCGTAAAGGCCACGATGATCAGCAACGGCATCAAGAAAAAGTTCAGGAGGCAATTAGAAACAATCTTCCCGACTTAATTACAGAAGAAAGCATTATTATGTCCAATGGACGCGATGTGGTGAAAATACCAATTCGTTCATTAGACGAATATAAAATCCGCTACAATTATGACAAAAACAAACACGTGGGCCAAGGTGACGGTGAAAGCCAAGTAGGTGACGTAGTTGCTCGTGATGGTTCAAATGCGCAAAAGGGTCCAGGAAAAGGGCAGGGCGCTGGGGATCAAGCTGGTGAGGATTACTTTGAAGCAGAAGTTTCATTAATGGAATTAGAGGAAGCTTTGTTTAAACAACTAGAGCTGCCGAATCTGAAAAGAAAAGAAGACCAGGAACATTTAGTAGAAAATATTGAATTCAATGATATCCGCAAAACTGGATTAATGGGTAATATTGATAAAAAGCGGACCATGATGTCTGCATTTAAGAGAAATGCCATGACGGGGAAACCTGCATTTCATCCTATTTATAAGGAAGATTTGAAATTTAAGACTTGGAATGAAGTAATCAAACCAGATTCCAAGGCAGTTGTTATTGCCATGATGGATACAAGTGGATCGATGGGTATATGGGAAAAATATATGGCTAGAAGCTTCTTCTTCTGGATGACACGCTTCTTACGTACCAAATATGAAACCGTTGAAATTGAATTTATTGCGCATCATACAGAAGCTAAGGTCGTTACTGAGGAGGATTTCTTCTCAAAAGGTGAAAGTGGGGGAACCATCTGTTCTTCGGCATACCGCAAAGCCTTAGAAATTATTGATGCTAAATATAATCCACGTAAGTTCAACATTTATCCATTCCACTTTTCTGATGGTGATAATCTAACATCTGATAATGCTCGCTGCGTCAAGCTTGTTGAAGAACTAATGAAGGTTTCAAACATGTTTGGTTATGGAGAAGTTAATCAGTATAATCGTCATTCCACATTAATGTCAGCCTACAAGAATATCAAGGATGAGCAGTTCCGTTATTATATTCTTAAGCAAAAAGCGGATGTATTCCATGCGATGAAGAGCTTTTTCCAAGAAGAAGAGAATAAAATGTATGCCTAACTAAAATCGACAGGTACAATACCTGTCGATTTCTATTGTATTTGTGAATTTTCATTTTTCATAAAAGAGGTGATAGTTGGAAACTTAATGCGAAATGTGGTGCCAGCGTCTAATTCACTTTCGACTCGAATAAAACCATTCATAGCACGGACTATACTATAAACGACCATCATTCCGAGACCTGTACCATTCTTCCCTTTCGTTGAATAATAAGGCTCTCCGAGACGTTCAAGCTGCTCAGAAGTCATTCCAATTCCTGTGTCCCTGATGCAGATGGTTATATAATCCTTGCTAAAATGGGTTTCAACATAAAGATGACCGCCAGTCGGCATCGCTTCAACTGAATTTTTGAGGATATTAATGAAGCATTGACGAAATCTTTGTTTATCCCCTTTAATGAATCCAATGACCGAAAAATCAGTGATAATTTCAACGGAATTTTGGTTTGCCATTGGAGTTAAGATGTTAATAATTTGCCTAAGTTCATTTTTAACATTTAGTTCTTCAATCGAGACTAAAGACGGCTTAGCAAACGTTAAATAATCTTCAATTACTCTTTCAGCGGAATTAAGTTCGTCTTTTACGATTGAAAGGTATTCTTTACGTTTATGTCTAGGGAGGTAGTCATCATTGAGTAACTGGACAAACCCACTTGCAGCAGTTAACGGATTTCGAATCTCATGTGAGATGGCAGCACCCATTTGTTCGACGGCCTTTAGTTTTTCTACCTTGATTAATTCATGTTTAAGTTCTACACTTTTTTTGATAAATTCAATCGAATAGGCAATAAGACCAATGCCTAGCGGAGGAAGTACTAGGTAGGCAAACAAAACATCATACCAGGGGCTGCCTGTATCTTTAAGCACTTCCCCAACAGTGCTTAGAACTCCAAGTATCATACCTAGACAAATTGCAGTGTAAATTCGTCGTTCGGAGGATTGTTTCCAAAACCAAGGTGATAATCGAAAAAAAACAATAGCGAGTGGTACATAAAGAAGTATCGTTCCAACCAAACCTGAGTCAAGGCCATATAGGCTTCTAAGGATTAATAATCCTGCGACAAGTATAAGACCGATTCCGAGATATAAACCGCCAATGACGATAGGAATGATACGCAAATCGTATCTTGCATAGGGAACAGGACTATAGGCGAACTGAAGACATATCCATAATAATAAGACAGAAATGATGGTAATAGTCGTTTTGGAAAAAGGAAGTGTCTTGCTTCGGTCAAGCCAAATTAAGCAAAAAAGAAGCAATATTATTAAAATGGAAAGATTTAAGAAAAGGTGTTTAGTAATTTCCATCTATTTCACCATCCAATGTGCTTATAGGAAAATTTTACATTTTTCTTCGTATTAATACAATAAAATTTACTAATTATTTTGAATAAATAAATGAAAAGGGATGGAAATTGTAGAAATATGTATAAAGACGGAAGGATTAAAGCCCTTCCGTTTTATTAATATAGAGTTGAAATGGTATTCCTTCCTTTAGCCTTGGAGGTATATAAAGAAGTATCAGCTAAATGAATTAAATCTTTTGGCTGCAAATTAAAATTCGGAATGATTGATGCAATTCCAATGCTGATTGTAACGATGTCTGAAACTTCCGAACTACTATGGTCAATTTTAAGTGACTGAATCTTTTTTTGAACCAAATTAGCTATTTCAACCGCCTTATCCAACTTCGTTTTGGTTAAGATAAGGGCAAATTCCTCACCGCCATATCGACAAAATGTGGCATATGAATTATTGGCCACAAGTTCTTTTATGGTAGATGAAATGTTTTGCAGGCACTGGTCACCAGCAAGGTGACCGTAAGTATCGTTGTACTTTTTAAAGTAGTCAATTCAAACATAAGTAAAGTTAATGGTGACTCGGTTGAAGTTAATCTGGTCCATTCCTTGTTAAGAACTTCATCAAAATGCCTTCTATTTCCGATACTTGTCAACCCATCCATATAAGAAAGTTGATTTAGAAGTTCTTGTGCAGCTTCTGTTCACTTTCCTTTAATTTTAGTAGACTAAGATTTAATTCTCTTTCTGCTGCATTTGAATTAACAATATATACCGATAGATGATAAGCGAAAAATCCACCAATTATAATCCAATCAGGTTCATAGTAAATGCTTTTAAGGTTGGTTGGATGTTTAATTTGGAAAACCAGCCACACACGATTCCTGTCAGGAGTGCACTAATGGCTGCAACAAAGGCAGTTTCCGTAAGACCAAAGAGAGTAACCCTTCCAAAAGCAATAAATACAGAAGCAATAATTGCAGGTACAACGCCCCCAAAGGCAGCGGCAACGACAATGGCAAGGTGACGTAAATCAGCAATCGTAGTGGAGTTAATTTGAAAACTAAATACCATTAAGATGTTTCCAAGAACACCATAGCAAATTCCCCAATAAAGCTTTGTTAAATGTGATGAAGAGGGAGATAATGGCATATTTTTAAAAATTTGACCCATCACTGCAAATGACGCAATCAGAATGGTTGCATTTGAAAAGAAATCTTTTAACATTCATGTTCTCCTAATAATAGATACAATCTTTTTTCTGTTTCGCATATCCATTTATTATAGAAGAAAAACATTCTCCTGTGAAATAGAATATTTAAGCAAGTAACCGAAAACTATATAGATGAATACTTTTAGGGAGGGCCTAATGAAAAATAGAGGTAAAGTCTTCATCTTGTTCGTATTGGTTATTGTTTGTACACCTCTTTTTGTAGACGCACATGTAAAATGGTTTACAGAAGTTACTCCAGAAAAAGAAGAAGTTGAACATATCTTATCGCCGCTGTTCATGACGATTACCTTATTGGTTGCGGCTTTTCTCGCTATGTTGACTCAGTTATTGCCTCTGCTGGATAAAGTTCCTATTACTAAAAATATCGATGAAGTATTGGACAGATACCGAAAATCCTCTAGGTATATTTTAAAATATGGTACTGCGATTGCGTTAATTATTCAGGTTTTGGCAGGGACGATATTTGCACCAGAATTTGCTATCACAAATCAAATCATAAGAATCCTAATGTGGATAACGATTATCCTGCTATTGATACCTATTCATTATGCAACAAAAGCTGGTGCCCTTATTTTATTGGGATTATTTATTCATCAACTCATCCTCTCTGGATTGTTTCATATGCTAGACTATGGCTTTTATCTAGCCATTGTGGGGGTATTATTAGTCGGGAAAACGAAGCTTGAAGATTGGGGATTTCCGTTTCTATATTTAGGGACAGGATTATCCTTATGCTGGGTAGCCGTTGAGAAATGGGTCTATCCTGCAATGAGTATGGATATTATTCATCAGCATGGTGTGCCAACCTTTGGTTTTCCGCCGGCAACGTTTGTGGTACTAGCTGCTTTTATTGAATTTGTCGTTGGATATTTATTAATCGTAGGGATCTTAAATCGTCTCCTGGCCTTTGTCTTGACATTGATATTTATTTCATCCACCATGTTATTTGGTGTCACAGAAATTATTGGGCACCTGATGATTCATATCGTGTTAATTATCTTTATCATAGAAGGAGTATCATTTTATGATCCCCCAATAAAAATACATCGGACCAAAATTTCTCAAATGGTGTTTGTATTTTTGAATTTTGTTTTTACACTGGCCACCTTTCTCCTTATTTACTATCGTTTTGCATAGAGAAAAAGCTTCCTGTTGGGGGAAGCTTTTTCTCTATGCTATTACTGAAGCATGGGCACTTTTATCATTTCCTTGGCAGCTTGAATTGTCTCTTCTTTGGCTTTTTCAACTATTTCCGGTACCTTTTGCGGATAGAGGTCTAAAGCTTCTGCAATAATGGTATCCATAACCTCAATACCGAGGAATTCAAGCGCAATTCTTAAATAACGATCGCCGCATTCTAATTCCTTCATTGGTGTACCTGTGTAGAGGCCGCCGCGTGTATTGATATGGATTGCTTTTTTACCAGTGAGGAGACCTTTTGGACCATTTGCTGTATGGGCAAAAGTTTTACCAGCAATAAACAAATTATCTAAATATGCTTTTAATACGGCTGGAGAGCTCAAGTTCCAAATAGGAGAGACGAAAACATAGTAGTCATAAGAAAGAAATTCATCAGCAAGTGCATGCATTTTAAGAATTTTCTCTCGTTCTTCCTCTGTTAACTGATCTAAGGTATACCCATAGCCGGCTAGTTTGCCTCTTGCAGACACTAATTCTGCATCCATATGTGCGATATCAAATGAAAACAAGTCAATTGTTTTCATTTCCATCTCTGGACATTCTTCTTTTATTGTATTGATAAATGCCTCACCGATTTTCAGCCCTTTTGATTTCTCAAGTCCTTTTGGATTTGCTGTAATATATAATAATTTTCCCACTTAGACACATCCAATCATTTTAATAAACCTCATTACTACTATTATAAAAAATATAACCCTCTCAATTTTTGTAAAAATGGTGAAGTTCGTGAACATTAAGTGTCGAAAAGTGGTAAGTATATTATTAATTTTAAGTAGGAATTAATTCATTAAATTGTTAGAATTCTTTTATGATAATTAATCAGTAATGCAATATGATTAAGTTAGAACATTGTGAAGATTTAATACCAAAAGGCGGAATTACTATGAATGTACAAAATTCCCAAATGAATGATGAAAGTGAATTAGCGTTATTACGTCAGAGAGTTGTAGAACTTGAGGAGAGAGAAAAACAGCTAGTCAAAAGTCTTCGCTTAAATCAATCCTTGCATTCAAAGATTCTTAATGCGTTACCTATAAATGTTTTCCTAGAGGATCCTGAAGGTGGAACGATATTTGCAAATAAACAGGCCTGTCTTGCACATGGTGTAAATATGGAGGAACTTGTGGGGAAAACAGTGTTTGACTTTTTTCCACATCCTATTGCAATGAAACAGCGAGAAATCGACTTAGAAGTATGGAAGAATCGTACTCTTCAAACGAATGAGGTGGAGACCGAATTTCAAGGAAAAAAGGGGCATATGCTTACCGGAAAGACGATTATCCAACTAGAAGAATCTAAGAGAGACTATTTGCTCGGATTTGGATTGGATATTACGGAGTTGAAAAATGCCGAAGAAAAAATTTCACATATGGCCTACCATGATGCCCTAACAGGTTTGCCTAATCGTTGGTTTATAAAAACCTGTTTAAAAAACTTTAACATTGATAAAATTCATAGTATGCAGGGTGTACTATTGCTTGATTTAGATCATTTCAAACTGATTAATGATAGCCTGGGGCATGAAGCAGGAGATCAGTTATTACAATTAGTTGCCAGCAGACTGGATGAAGTTATTCAAGCTGATAAAGTTTTATCACGTTTTGGCGGAGATGAATTTATTATCTTTATTCCTGAATTATTATCTGCAGTCGAGGTATTTGATTTAGCAGAAGAAATCGTAAAAGTTATGAAAAATCCATTTTGTATTTATGGTCAAAAGTTTACGATTTCAACAAGTATCGGTATAAGTTTGCATCCCAACCATGGTGAAGATATGGAAACACTAATAAAGAATGCTGACCTTGCGATGTATCACTCTAAAGAGCGGGGAAGAAATTGCTACTCCTTGTTTACTCCCTTGATGAAAGAGAAAGCCATTGTTCGTATGAGCATGCTGACAAAATAAAAAAGAATCGGAATCACCTTTGAGTGGATTCGATTCTTTTTTTCAGCCTTAGCTTAATAAATAACAAACAAAATGACAAAATAAAAAGCCATGGTAATAAGTCCAACGGGAACGCCAAAGCTTGCCCATTCTTTACTGGTAATGTTGAGTTTTCCTGCTGCAATAATATTTGGTATATTACCTGGTATTAGCATTCCACCACTAATAATTAGCCCCATTAAAACAGCCTGAATGGTTGCTTGGTCCATGGCTGGACTAATTTCGGCTGCAGCCAGGGTAGCATTATCTAAAATAGCGGAGATCATATTAATCCAATAGAGCAGCATCGGATGAAGTCCTAGAATATATTCATTAATTAACGGTTCAAATCCATGACCAAGGAAGGTTAATCCCATTACAAATAAGTAGATTTTGGCTGATCTAATAATGATTTCTTTATAGCTTTCTACTTTTTGATCTGACTTTAAACCATCAGCACTTTCTTGTGGTTTAACTAAAAATATTGTCAATATACCAAAAATCACAACGGCGGGAATCACTTCAGGACCAATTAATTTCAGTAAATAGAAGAAGTCTTCATTTAACTTACTGAGTGTTATGGTTGCTAAAGGCTCACCGATGGGTGTGAGGGCTGCGCCAAGCCCAATCGAAAAACAAGCTAAAACGGTAAAGCGAATTTCAGATTTACGGTCGAGTGGAAGGACATTAATGATGATTACGAGCACAATCGCTGCAATAATTGCCGTAATAATGCTTGATGCAAGTCCTAGAATAATGACGGTTAATCCGAAGAAAATCCTAGGAGTTAGTATTCTGCTCAACCATAGTATTGATTTTTCCAGCTGAACCTGTCCCCATTTACAAACTAATCCTGCAATTAAAACAGCTAGTGTAATATTAATAGGATCAACCAGGGCTTTTTCGATTAAATGAAGATTCATCATGCCGCTTATCGAAGCAGCTGCAATTCCCATTACAAATAAGAATAGTTCCAAATTGTGTTCGACCTTTTTTACCGAAAACGGTAAAAATAAAACTAAAATTAAGATAATTACTAATCCAAACAATTCATACCAAATCCTTTTTTTGTCTAATGAATAAATCTATTATAAACTTTTACGGTAACTATTGGGAGATTTATCAGTAATCGTATTGTAAATATGATTATATTATCCTAAATATTTACACAAAAGTCTAAGGAATCTCTATTAGGGCGGAAATTATTTTTATGTGAAATGATATGCCGGAGTAAATTAATTTGTCCAGCCACTCTGAATTCGATAAACTATAGAAAGAGTGTAGTGTTAGATTATCAAGAATCTATTTGGGAGTGAGCATTAAATGAATAAAAGAGTAGTGATTACAGGTGTTGGAGCAGTCACTCCTTTGGGCAATGATGCTCATACATCATGGAAACAAATTAAAAGTGGAGTTTCCGGAATTGGTCCTGCAACCCTATTTGATGTCGAAAAAGTTGACGTTAAGATTGCAGCGGAAGTTAAAGGATTTGCACCAGAAGAGTTTATGGATAAAAAAGAAGCAAGAAGGATGGGTCGTTATAGCCAGTTTGCTATTGCAGCAAGTCAAATGGCAGTTAAGGATGCAGGAATCCAAATTGGAGAGGAGATCCGACCAGAACGGGTCGGCGTATGGATTGGATCAGGAATTGGCGGCTTGGCTGAATTTGAGGAACAACATCGGAAGTTTATAGAAAAAGGCCAAAGACGGGTCAACCCGTTTACAATACCGATGTTTATTCCTGATATGGCAGCAGGTCAAGTATCCATTTCACTTGGTGCTAAAGGAATCAACAATTGTTCGGTTACAGCATGTGCGTCCGGTGCCAATTCCATTGGTGATGCATTCCGCGTGATTCAAAAGGGAGATGTGGATGTGATGATTGCTGGTGGAACGGAAGCAACCATTACCGGGATGACGGTTGCGGGATTTTCAAATATGACCGCACTTTCTAAAAATCCAGACCCGGCCACAGCAAGCAGACCATTTGATAAAAATCGTGATGGATTTGTCATTGGGGAAGGCGCAGGGATTGTGGTCTTAGAAGAATTAGAACATGCATTAGCTCGTGGTGCTGCCATTTATGGAGAATTAATAGGATATGGAGCAACAGGTGATGCCCATCATATTACGACTCCTGCACCAGAAGGAGAAGGGGCTGGAAGAGCAATGAAATTAGCATTAGCAGATGCTGGGATTACCCCTGACCATGTTGACTATATCAATGCTCATGGCACGTCCACCTATTATAATGATTTGTATGAAACATTAGCCATCAAAGAAGTTTTCAAAGACCATGCCTATAAATTATCTGTCAGTTCCACGAAATCAATGACAGGCCACTTGTTGGGCGCAACGGGGGCAATAGAAGCGATTTTTTCTCTTTTTGCAATCAAGGATGGAATCATCCCGCCAACGATCAATTATGAAACACCTGATGAACAACTGGATTTAGATTATGTCCCTAACGTAGCTAAGGTAAAGGATGTTCAAGTGGTATTATCCAACTCATTAGGATTTGGTGGCCATAATGCCACTTTGGTTTTTAAAAAATTTACCGAATAAAATTAGCAACTATATCAAAACCCCAAAAAAGCTGGAGCCACGGTCACTTTAAAGGCTCCAGCTTTTTTCATGTATATAAATTGCTATAAACCAAGCTTTTTTAGGAAGTCTACTGTTTCTTGATGCTCAGGTTTAATTAGTTTAAGTAATTTTTTATCAGTTTTTACAAGGGGATTTCCGGTTTCATCTGCAATCGCTCTTGTAAACGATGTACTGTTTAAAACTTTCCACTTTCCGTCTTGAACCTCTAACTGAAGATCGATAATTCCAAGCCTGCTTCCAAAGGCACCTGCCATGACAACTGGCTTTCCCTTGATTTTCCCTTCGTCAATATTTGTCTTAGGTAAATCCTTGTAGGCGCGTCCCGGGAAAATGCCATGAGAATGTCCGGCTAGAATGGCATCAATTTCTTGAATCTCACTTAGGTAATAGACTGCATGTTCCGTTTCAGGATGGTATGGTTCACTATCAATACCTGTATGGGCAAGAGCAATTATAATATCTGCTCCTTCGGCCTTCATCTTCGGTACGAATTCCTTCGCGGCTTCCACTATGGGCCGCGCAATCACTTTACCTTCTAAATTTGCTTTATCCCATCGCATAATTTGAGGCGGCATAAAACCTATGACTCCAATTTTTAATTCATGACTTTGTCCCTGAATGTCGACAACATTCTTTTTTAAAATTACATAAGGCTTAAAGTAAGGCTTATTGGTTTTTGCTTTATATACATTTGCATTAACCACAGGCATTTTAGCTCCCTTTAGGACAGTTTTTAGAAATTTAAGCCCATAATTTAATTCATGATTGCCGATTGCAATCCCATCATACTTTAGATAATTAAAGGCACTGTAAACGGGATGTATTTTTCCTTTTTGAATTCCTTTTATTCTAACCAGGTATTCACCAAGCGGGTTTCCTTTTAAATGGTCGCCATTATCAAACAGAAGGGAATTCACTGCTTCATTTCTCGCCTGATGAATAAGGCTGGAGGTCTTTACCAGTCCAATTGTATTGTCTGTTTTCGTCTGGTAATAATCATAATTCACTAAAGTAGCATGTAAATCGGTCGTCTCGAGGATTCGTAAATCAACGATTCTTGTGTTTTCTGCATCCATGTTAGAAGGAAATAGTACTTGAGTGATTGCAAACATGATGAGTAAAAGGAACACCTTTTTATTGTTCATAAACGTCAACCCCCTCCAAACAGTTAATTATGTGTTATTATTTGGCAGATTGCAGCTGTTGATACATGCGAAATGAACCATTAAAAGTACAACAACATGTTCATTAAACTGTGACATTGGTCAACGCCTATTGGTGAAAACGTACTTTATAATAAAGTATATAATAGGTATTTATTTAAATGTAACCGTTTGCAAAAGAGCTTCGTTTAAGGAGGTATCCTTTACATTGAACAGAATCACCATCCTAACCGGTCACTTTGGTAGTGGCAAAACAGAGATTGCGATAAATCTGGCAATGAATGAGAAAAAGCTACATAACAAAACAGCTATTAACGACTTAGATGTCATTAATCCTTATTTTCGTTCTAGGGATGTTTCCGATCTTTTCGAGCAGCGGGATATTGAATTAATATCTCCTGCCAACCGCCTGGCAACCTCAGATTTACCCATTGTTTCGGGAGAAATCTATCGTGTTTTACATGATCCTTGCTACAGAGTGATTATCGATGCCGGTGGCGATAAAGATGGAGCTATGGCTTTGGGACAGTATTATCACGAATGGAAGTATTTAAAACCAGAGCTGTTATTCGTCCTGAACGCGAATCGTCCATATGTTAGTACCATAGAAGGTGCGAGCTACACGATTGAGCAGATTGAAAAGGCTGCTCGTTTAAAGGTAACGGGAATCATCAACAATTCAAATATCGGCAGCGAAACGAGCATGGCAGATATCCTCAACGGGTATGAGATGAGTTTGGAGGTGTCAAACATGCTTTCAATTCCGCTGCTATACACAACCATCTCTGTTGATTTAGAAAATGAAGCCAGTTGTTTTGCAAAAAGCCATCAGGTGATGTTCATCGAGCGTTATATGAAATTACCCTGGGAAGGATAGGAGTGAAAACAGGTGGAAAAAAGAGTTGTTTTTAATGAGGATATTTGTAAATCGTGCGGACTTTGTGTTCAGGTATGCCCAACAAATGTTATTTTTCTAGCAGACTATTTAAATGGAAAAGGCTATCGTCCAGCAGCCGTCACCGATCAGGACCATTGTATTAGCTGTGCGAAATGCGCCCAAATTTGCCCGGATTGTGTCATTTCCGTATACAGACCAGTCAAGGTTTTGCAAACTGTTTAATTTGAAAGGAGCCTTATTTATGGGGAAAGTGTTGATGAAAGGAAATGAAGTCATCGCGGAAGCAGCGGTCCAAGCAGGTTGTAAATACTTTTTTGGCTATCCGATTACACCGCAAAGTGAGCTTGTAGCCTACATGGCGAGAAGACTCCCAGAGGTTGGCGGCTTATTTCTGCAGGATGAAAGTGAAATCGCTGCGATCAATATGGTTTATGGTGCTGCTGGGACAGGAGTCAGGGTTATGACCTCCTCTTCAAGTCCTGGATTCAGCTTAAAACAGGAGGGAATTTCCTATTTAGTAGGTTCAGAGTTACCCGCTGTCGTTGTAAACATCGTTCGGGGCGGCCCTGGCTTAGGGAATATCCAGCCTGCCCAATCTGATTACTTCCAGGTAACAAAGGGCGGCGGTCATGGGGACTATAATATCCCCGTGTTGGCACCCGCTTCTTTACAAGAAATCGTCGAATTAACAAGTGAAGCATTTGACATCGCCGACCGCTACCGTACACCTGTGATTCTTATGGGAGATGGGATGCTCGGGCAAATGATGGAGCCAGTAGAGTTTTTAGAGCGGACTGAATCAGAGCTTCCAGAAAAGAATTGGGCAACAACCGGAACCCGCGGAGACGGACCGCGAAGAATTATCACCTCACTGGAGCTTAATGCTAAAAGCTTGGAAACTCGTAACGAAGCCTTGCAGAAAAAGTTTGCGAGAATAAAAGAAAACGAGGTTCGCTACGAAACCTATCTAACCGATGATGCTGACTATATTATGGTAGCTGTTGGCACCGTAGCCCGAATTACGATGAATGCTATTAATAAAGCTAGACAGCAAGGTTTAAAAGTAGGATTAATCCGTCCAATTTCACTTTGGCCATTCCCAGAAAAACCGTTCCTAGAAACGAGAGATGTAGTAAAAGGATATATTTCCGTAGAAATGAGTGCCGGTCAAATGGTTGAGGATGTGAGATTGGCTGTTAATGGTCATACAGAGGTGGACTTTTACGGACGGACAGGCGGAGTAGTACCAACTCAGGAAGAAATTTATCAAAAGATTTTAACTGTAACCGGAGGTATTACGGTATGAGTATGAAAACAGTTTTTAAAAAGACAAACGGTTTGACCGATAACCCAACACACTACTGTCCGGGCTGTACACACGGCGTCATCCACCGGCTTGTCGGTGAGGTTTTGGAAGAAATGGATATTTTAGAGGACACGATTGGGGTTGCCTCTGTCGGGTGTTCGGTTTTATCCTATGAATATTTTAATTGTGATATGACCCAGGCGGCTCACGGCCGGGCTCCAGCTGTGGCAACAGGTGTGAAGAGGGTGCTGCCTGACCGCTATGTATTTACCTATCAAGGTGATGGGGACCTAGCATCCATCGGTATAAGTGAAGTCATTCATGCTGCCGCTAGAGGGGAAAAAATTACGGTTATTTTTGTAAATAATGCGATTTATGGTATGACAGGCGGACAAATGGCACCGACTACCTTGATCGGCCAAAAAACAGCTACTACCCCTTTTGGACGTGATGAAAGTATTCAGGGATCGCCGATTAAAGTCTGTGAAATGCTGGCTACTTTAGATGGAACTGCCTACATTGAAAGAGTTTCTGCACATGATGTACCACATATCCAAAAGGCAAAACGTGCGATTCGGAAGGCGTTTGAAGCACAAAAAAATGGGCTTGGCTTTTCAATGGTTGAGATATTATCAACCTGCCCGACAAACTGGGGTCTTGATCCTTACGAATCCCTTGAATGGGTAAAAGAAAATATGATTCCTGCTTATCCTCTAGGCGTTTACAAAAATATCGAGGGGGGCCAGTAAACATGTTGGAGGAAATCATTATCGCAGGTTTTGGCGGACAGGGTGTCATGTCAATGGGTCAACTGATAGCATATGCAGGCATGCTCGAAGGGAAAGGCGTTTCATGGCTTCCATCCTATGGTCCTGAACAACGCGGCGGAACGGCAAACTGTGCAGTGATTGTATCCGATGAACCCGTTGGTTCCCCGCTAGTCACAAATCCTTCGACAGCTATAATTCTAAATAATCCTTCCTTCGATAAATTCGAACACCGTGTACGTCCAGGAGGATTATTGATTATTAATTCATCATTAGTGACAAGAGTTTCCGAACGCAGTGATATCGAAATCATTGAATTAACTGCAACCGATATGGCAGCAGATCTTGGAAATGCACGGGTCGCGAACATGATTTTATTAGGCGCCTTTATCGAACTGACAAAGGTAGTTTCGAGTGAATCCATCATCGAATCATTGAAAAAAGTACTGTCAGAAGAAAAACACCATTTAATTGAGGTTAACAAACAAGCTCTCAATAAGGGGCTTAGTTCTGTAAAAACAGCCTGATTATCATTCAGGCTGTTTTTACATTTGGGGGCCATCATTAAATGGAAGCATACACGGGAAATTTAGAAATTTTTCGGACATTAACGCTATTCGTACCCGTTCAGGTTGAAAAAGGGGCCAAGTGGTAACGAATAAAGGCTATTCGTGCCCGTTCGGACTAAAAAAGGAGCCAAGTAGTAACGAAAATTTCTAATCGTGCTTTATTGATTTTATAACAACTTATATAGGTAATATTCGTTTACGAATTCCCCGTTAATTTTCAGTGAGTGAACTTTTTCTCCTTCTAAAACAAACCACATCTTCTTTATAAGTTAAACGCCTTCGTCTTGCCTTTAATAACCGTTAATCCCAATCTGGAAATTCCAACGTCTTTTGCCCAAACAAACAATTTGTTAAATAGCTTAGTCGCAATACCTTGACCTCGGTAATCTTCTGAAACTCCTAAAACTAGATAGCAGGAATGTTGATTTCGTTTTAAATTACTGCCTATTGCTGCAATAAACCCTACAAGTTTGTTTTCCGTTTCGGCAACAAAGAAGATTGAGTTTTTTTCAATCATAATTTTTTTGATTGATATTCTTTGTTGTTCAACCGTTGTTTCTCGTTCCCCAGGTTCATATAACATAAACCCCGTCTCATCAGTATTCTTGCTTAATTCTTATAACCGAGAATATCACTCGTGAAAATGTTTTTATCAAATCGTTGAAGGAATATACAAACAACAAAACTAGCAGTTCACTCACTGCTAGTTTTCATCACAATAACGCAAAGTTGCTATGTACTTTGCGTTTTCTTATGTAATTTGTGGTTTAATTATATGCCAGTGGTTATGAGGTTTTCTGTTAATTAGTTTCAGGTTGTTTTTCTAACCATCCATGTTTAACCATAATATTATAAGAAATCGCACCTGCCTCCATAGCATGGGTAAATACTTTACTATAGTTTACGATTATATCGGACCTGTAGCTTGAACCTAATGATGCACCATAATAAGTAAGAGCCGCATTAACTAAAAATCCGGCATGAAACATGATCAATTTATCTGAAAATGGACTTACGGTAGAATCTGTAATCTCTTCATCCCACTTTTCAGGTATTGGTAAATGATCCTGTTGTAATATAGTGTCAGAGCTTTCAGCATCTTTCCCTGCTAATTTAACGTTTTTTAACATAAAATTACGAACATCTTCACGCACCGCCACCTGACTAAAAGCTAAACTTAACGAGCTGATAAATCCAGTTTTCGTTGAATTAAAGAAAAGGGTGCTGATTTCCGAACTATTTAGTGGTCTTTTGTCTCCAATTAAATTAGAAATGAATCCTGTCGATTCCATAAACTCCACTCCATGAGGTGAAGGAATGGATGGAACACTTGTATATTTTGGTTGGTTTTTAGCCAATTCCACTATTTTTTGGAACAATTCTTTAGAGGATACTGTGCAATCAAAAAAGTAATCTTGAAGGTCTAGTCGCTCCGTGTTTGAAACAGCCAAGCCATATGCAGTTATCCCATGTATTGTCATAATATAGGAGTAAAATAGTAGAAATTGGTCAGAAAAATAGACGAGGTGCATTAACATTCACGTCATTCTCTGTAAATCCTTTTGGGATTTGGAAATTAGCACTATCTAAGAATTCGGTGATTTTCGTAATATGGCTCTCAGCTAACTTTAATGCGAATTCTAAAATAGGTTTAATTTCATTATTTTCAACTATGTTAAGGAAATATTTATAAACACATACTGCCATACTATCACCCAAATACTGAAGCCAAAGGGCGGATACTTCTGCAGCGGTCAAGGTAATGGTCTTTGATTTCCTGAAAATCCCCATAGGAAATACCTCTAATTCTACTCATTTTCTATTCTAGGATTAGTTTATGATATTGGTATTGAAGTATACAGTTTCCTTTATTTTTATTTAATCTGGAGGAATGGATTTTCATAATCAGATAAATTATTGTAAACTAAATTTACATAGTTATTAAGGGGGAAATTAGCATGACAAACAAAAATGAAATCAGCAATAAAAAGGAGTTATCACTAGAACACCCTGAAGAATTGCTCAGCGTATTAAAAGCCCGTTTTGAGAAAAACATGCACCGCCATAAAGGTCTCGAATGGGCTAAAGTCCAAGCTAAGCTGGATGCTAATACTGAAAAACTGTGGTCGCTCATTGAAATGGAAAGAACCGGCGGTGAACCGGATGTTGTTGGTTATGATGAAAAGAAGGATGAATACATTTTTTGTGATTGTTCAGCGGAAAGTCCTATAGGTCGCAGAAGTGTATGTTACGACCGTGAAGCGCTGGAGGCAAGGAAAAAACATAAACCAGAAAATAGTGCTATGAATATGGCAGTTGAAATGGGCATTGAAGTTTTAACGGAAGAACAATACCGTGCCTTGCAGAAACTTGAAAGATTCGATTTGAAAACGTCGAGTTGGGTGCAAACACCCTCTGATATTAGAAAACTCGGCGGTGCCCTTTTTTGCGATTGTCGCTTCGGACACGTCTTCTTGTATCATAACGGTGCGGACTCCTACTATGGAGCCAGAGGGTTTCGTGGCTCGCTAAGGGTCTAAATTTGCACAGACAGCTAAATTTGAATTTGTGAACGGGATCACCTAGGGAAAAGCTTTAATTTCATTCTTCAAGATACGGGTGCGTTTATGGAAAATCATATGCCTAATTCCTCGCTAAAAATGCGGAGGGATTAGGCTTTTTATCTTTCAAAGTGTTGTTATGTGAGTGAAATCAGTCAATAAACAAAATCCTGTAACTTTTTCTTAAGTTAAACGATTAATAGATGAATAATTCAATGTAAGGGGGGAAAGGTTTGTTTGATTTAGAGAATTTGGAAGAAAAAATCAGTGAAATATATAATCATCATTATTTAGATGTTTATAGATTCCTTATTTGTTTTTCGGGGAATCAAGATGAAGCGGAGGATATGACACAAGAAGTATTTATTCGTTTACTGAAAAACTTATCAAACTTCAATGGTCATAGTACTATCAAAACTTGGATTTTTTCAATCGCAAAACATGTAGCAATAGACCACTATAGAAAGAAGAGGTTTTCTTCTATTTTTAAAGAGGGATTTTTCAAGAATATGGTTTCAAAGGAAAAAGGACCAAATGAATTAGTTGAACTTAGTGAAATGCAAAAGTTAGTGCATGAAGGAATCTCGAAATTAAAACCCAATTATAGAGCAGTCGTTTTGCTTAGAGGTATAAATGAATTTTCAATAAAAGAAACAGCTGAGATCCTCAAATGCAGTGAATCAAAGGTCAAAGTAGATTATCACAGAGCTTTAAAAGACCTTAAACAGAAATTGTATATAGATGTAAAGGAGGCAATTGGAAATGCAAACTGATAAGGATTTGTTCAATCTAATTAAAGAATCATTTCCTTTACAACCAAGGCAGGAATTTGTTTCATCAACGGAAGATAAACTTAGAGAAAGTGCAAGAAAAGTCAGTAGGAGGTACATGATGAAACGGTTATCGTATGTATCAAGTGGTATCACATTGTGTGTTCTGGCATTTTCATGGTTTTTCTTTTTTAATGGAAAGGATATTGTTTTGAATACTCTCACTTCACTTGGAGCAAACGAAACTCAAGATGAAAATATACGGAATATGGAAGCTGTTTTACAGAATGCCCTTACAGGTCCAAGTGATGAATTCAAAGAAATTATCAATCAAACCGAATGGATAGAACCTTTACGGCAATATGAAGAAAATCGATATAAAAAATATTTTGCAGATGATACGTCCTACATGGAATTCGTAAATAGCTATGGAGCAGTATTAATGAATACTCCGCTAAGGAATGGATACCAATTAAAGGTGAAAAACATCGAATACGAAAAAATAGATACCAACGACATGGTCTATAATTTCTCAGTAGAATTACAGTATCAAAAGGAAGGTAGTGAGTTATGGGAAGTTGAAACGGTGAGTGGGCAAGCTAATTTAACTGCAGAACATAAGCTAGAAGGTGTGGTCATTCGTATTAATGACTTTTTGGGTTTCTTGGATAAATAAAAGTAGATTCTAAAGCCCGTCAGTACATGCCATTTCCTCCTAACGGGCTAGTTAACTATAAGAAAGTCAACAATTGTTTGAATCTTCGAGTTTATTTATACTAGAATTAGTATAAAATTCAAGGAGGAGTCCAGATTGGTAATAAATGTAGGAGATATAATTAGGTTTGAACGTACCTTCAACAAAGAAGATGTGGAAATGTTTACAAAAGTATCTTTGGATGAAGGGAATCATCATATTACCCCAGACGAACAGGGAAGACTTGTCATACAAGGATTGTTGACAGCCACATTACCTACAAAGGTTGGTGGAGATAATAATGTACTGGCTCGCTCTATGAATTTTGAGTTCTTGAGACCAGTTTTTACAGGAGACACAATAATATGTGAAGTAACAATTGAACAGTTTGAAAAGCAAGATAATAATAGAATGTCTATTGTGGCAACTTTCCTTTGTTTAAATCAGAATGAGAAACAAGTGTTGAGAGGGAACTTTGCGGGAGTGATATTATAAAAATTGGAGAAATTGAAGCATTGACGCCGGGACGGCAAAGAGCAAACATTCTTTTCTCAACCTAAACAATCCAGAGTAAATTTTCATACCTTTATAACATTAAAAAACCATCTTCTTAAAAGTAAATGAGGATGGTTTTTAGAATTAATCCAATTATTATTCCAGGAAAAACAAACAATGTTGAGACTAAACAGGACCCATAACATTTCAAATATCGTTAAGTTGTTTGGCTACACTTCTTTAGCAATTTCTTTTCTATTAGGGGCAAGTGGCGGCTGTTCTAGCCATTTATTTTGAACCATAAGATTAAGCCACTTTTTTGTAACCATAAGATTTTTTAGAATAGTCCCCTCATAAGCGGCCACAAGGTCTGTTCGCATGGATGATGCTAGACCTGCCCCATGATAGTTTTGTGCAGCTTGGAACAAGAAACCAATATGATACAACATTAACTTATCCGAAAAAGGGGAGTCCGTTGAAGTTGTAACTTCTGTTTCCCAAGATTTCGGAACTGGAAGGTTATCCGTTTGCATTATTTTTGAAAATGTTTTTATTTGACCATCAGCTGTGTTCTGAGAATCCGTTAAAAACTTTCTTACTTCTTTTGTTTGGGCGACTTGACCGAAAGCAATAGATAGGGTTTTTGCCATGATGCTTTTTTTTAGGTTGAAAGAAATAGTAATGATTTCAGTTGCTGCTAATTTTCTACCTTTTCCGAAAAGTCCATCTGTGAAATCTTGGCTGGTTACAAATTCAGGGTTTTTTGCTGGATAAAATAAAGGATCCCTCTGAAAATTTCCTTTTTCAAGCAATAATTCAATCGTTTGATGATACATCTTTTTCGCATCATTATCACAAGAATCGTAAAATTCCCTTAAGTCTTTTCTAACAGAAACAGCGAATGAAGTGGTATGCCCCAGCAGACCATGTAATGTCATGATATGTAAATAATTTAGGCAAAATATATCCGTGAATAATCTTTGTTTACCTTCAAAAAGGTCTAATTCTGTAAATCCAATTGGAACTGGAAAGCCCTCCTTCTCAATAAAGGTTACGATTTGTTTCTTTTGTTTTCCAAACGTCATAATTGCACTCTCAAAAATGGCTTTAATTTGCGCGTCCTCAATAATTGTGACCATATATCTATTTACCACATCTGTCATGGTACCGTTCACATATTCTCCCCATAGTGTTCCTATTTCAGAGGATGTAAGCTTTAAGTTATTCTCATCCACAATATCACCTCCTGAATATTATTTGCCAATTTATCAAGTGATATGAATTTCATGTTCCCTTAAAGAGTAAAAGGTGGTTCGGAGGGAATCTGGTGATGCATCTGATTCCATTGATGGGTGAAAAAGCGGGATTCTAAAATGAAAAATATTGTTATACAATGAAGTGGGGCATTGTATCGATGTTGATTCTTTCAAACGAGGATTAGAAAAAACATTTGAACTTGTCAGATTCTCGAATAAATACTTTGATCAGCAACAGCCTTGGAAACAAATTAAGGATGATCCTGAGTCTTGCAACCAAACCTTGGCAGATTGTGTTTATCTGATTGCAAATTTAGCTCATATTCTCACCCCATTTCTTCCTTTTTCAAGCAGAAAAGTCAAGGAAATGATAAACACAACAGAAAGCGAATGGAAAGCGTTTTTAGTCAAATCAAAGCATTTATCAAATGTGGAACCATTGTTTGAACGAATAGATCCAGTTAGGATTGAAGAAGAGCTAAAAAGATTAAACAACCAAACTGTTTAAAACTTCTAAAATGTAAAAGGAGCATAACTCATATGCTCCTTTTTTAGTGCTAATTTAGTTGTTAATTAAGTTACCAATTAAACAAATAAATAGTTCACTTTTTTAATAGGTGAATTTAACTTATAAAGATTGTATGATACGGTTCCTTCATCACGCAACCATACAGTTGCGTATGCTTGACAGGCAACCCTAGAGTTGCTTATACTTAATATATGAATTGGGACAAAGACGCTATATTTAAAGCACTGGGAGATTCGACTCGGAGGCTTATATTAGACGAACTATCCGAACGCAACGAGCTAACGTTGTATGAACTTACGGTACGACTCATTATGAAGCACAATCTTTCCATTTCGCGACAAGCGATCGCTAAACATCTTTCTGTATTGGAAGATGCAGGGCTCGTAAAGTCAAAACGAAAGGGAAAATACCGAGTACTTCTATTTAACAACGAACCACTTAAAAATTTGCTGAAAGGATGGTTAGAGTAATTTTATTCAACAACATCTGATAAATGTTGTGGTTTTTCTACTCGTAGCCTGAGCACGAACATCTAAAATATAAAAGGAGGCAAAACAGTATGAAAATTATTGTTACCAGTTTATTCGTACAAGATCAAGACAAGGCACTGGAGTTTTATACAGAAAAGCTAGGCTTTGTTAAAAAGCATGACGTTCCCACCGGAGAATATAGGTGGATAACACTTGTTTCTCCAGATGAACAAAACGGTACTGAACTTTTGCTCGAACCCAATGTCCATCCTGCTGCAAAGGAGTATCAAAAGAAAATAACTTCTGAAGGCATCCCAGCAACAATGTTTGGCGTTGCGGATATTCGAAAAGAGTACGAACGATTAATGGAAAAAGACGTAAAGTTTACTATGGAACCGACAAAAATGGGCGAAGTCACAATAGCTGTCTTTGACGATACATGTGGCAACCTTATTCAGATAATACAGCAGTAACTTCAAGACGAAGTAGCCAAATTTTAACGATTTTATTAGTCCCTTTTAAGCTCAGTTAAGTGTTTTTTATCAAAAATTAAACAACTTTATATTAACTAAAAGAGAAGTCCTTAGAAATTATCTAAGGGCTACTCTTGTTGAAATAAGTTTTGTTTTCGGTAATTTTTTATGATATATTATTATCATTACTTATTAAAGTCGTTTAATAAGTTTTTTTGTTCGATACTTATTAAAATGGTTTAATAAGTCTATTTAATAGGAGGTAACCCTTGTGAATGCTACTCCAAAAACGCTGAGAACGGAAATCCTTCGTAATATTCGTAAATCTCTTTTAGAAGTTGAAAGTGTAACCAAAGTTGAACTAAGCGATAAATTAGGAATTAGTTTCCCTACAATAAGTAAATTCTTAGCACAGATGGAAAAGGAAGGTGAACTTATTTTAGTCGGCCTTGATGATTCAAGTGGTGGAAGAAGGGCAAAAAGATATACATACAATCCGGAATACATGCTAGGGTTGGCCATCTTTTTAGAGAGAACAGAGATAAATTATATTGTTTTTAACTGTTTAGGAGAGGTGAAGGATGCGGGGAATACCTCAAACTTTTTAGTAGATGATGGTTTAACATCTATAACCGAATGTATTGAAGAGATAGTGGAAAAATATCCGAAGATTAATTCTATAGCCATTGGTGTACCTGGTTCCGTTGAAAATGGGCGAATCTTTTATATACCAGGTTATAAGCCTCTTCAGAACTTTGATTTAAAGGGATTCTTGGAAAATCGTTTCTCCATACCTGTTGTAATAGAGAATGATATGAATGCGGCAGTGCTTGGTTATCACGATAGTAAGGGAATCAAAAAAAATAACTCTCTAATTTATTTATATTCAGGTCAAAATGGCCCAGGTGCAGGAATCATGGTAAATGGAGTTGTGGTGCGAGGCAGCACTAATTTTTCAGGTGAAGTTTCTTTCGTTCCACAGTATGATGAACGAAATTTCGGGCAGGCTTTGGAAAGTGGAAACCGGTCTAAAAAAGCAATTATAAGTGAGGAAAATGAGATCGATGCCATTAGCAGATTAGTAGCTTCATTTGCAGCGATAATTAACCCTCACGCCATTATTTTTTGCGATGATGAAGTCAACCAATTTATCATAGACCAAATTGTAGAACGAAGCTCAAAGTATATTCCAGCAGAGCATCTTCCAGAACTTTTAATGAGTGATTGGAAACAAGACTATCTACTTGGATTACAAAGTCTTGGTCTTGACCTCATGATCACCGATATGAGCAGCTAAGACATATTAACACATTTCAAATTCATGGGGAGTTTATTCATGGCTACATTCTTTTTAGTTATTATTTACTTGGCTTTTATCAGCTTAGGTTTACCAGATTCATTATTGGGAGTGTCATGGTCTTTGATGGAATCGGAATTTGGAGCACGGCTAGAAACTGCCGGATTGCTTTTTATGACCATTGCTGGAGGAACGATCATTTCCAGTTTTGCTAGCGGAGCTGTGCTTAAACGCTTCGGAACCGGCATTGTCACATTTGTCAGCGTCTTAATGACAGCCGGAGCATTGCTCGGCTTTCACTTTGCCCCTTCAATTTTTTGGTTATTTATTTGTGCGATACCACTTGGTTTAGGTGCGGGTGCAGTGGATGCGGGATTAAACAATTATGTAGCTTCACATTACAAAGCCCACCATATGAGTTGGCTTCATTGTTTTTGGGGAGTTGGGGCTACAATGGGACCTGTAATTATGGCACAGTATATTTCTGGTCAAAATACTTGGAGAAGCGGGTATCTTGCCATTGCAGGTTTCCAGTTTGTTTTAGTTGTTATTCTCTTCTTAACTTTGCCCTTATGGAACAAAGTTGCAGGAAACAACAATGAGATCGCAGCTACGGAGCATGAAAAAACAAATAGTGGATTGAATGAAGCAAATTCTAAAAATCAAAATCCCTTGCACATTAGGGGCGTGAAGCTAGCTTTACTAGCTTTCTTGTTTTATTGTGGAGCAGAAGCAACTATGGGACTTTGGGGAAGTAGTTTCCTGGTAAATGTTAAAGAATTATCCGTGGATGTCGCAGCAAAATGGGTTTCCTTGTATTACGCAGGAATAACGGTCGGAAGATTTATAACAGGCTTTATTACATTTAAAGTAAGTAACCGCAATCTCATTCGGATGGGGCAAATAATTGCATTAACTGGTGCCTCACTTCTATTCTTGCCCTTGCCGTCCGCATTCTCGCTTGTAGGCTTTATTTTGGTCGGGCTAGGATTAGCACCTATTTTTCCATGTATGTTACAAGAGACACCAATCCGATTTGGACAGGAGCATTCTCAGACTATTATGGGGTATCAAATGGCTGTTGCTTATACAGGCAGCACGTTCTTGCCTCCACTTCTTGGTTTCATTGCAGCAAACTCAACAATAGGAATCTTCCCATTTTTCATTGCAGGTTTTATTGCAATCATGCTTTTGGGCTCTGAAAAGCTAAATGGACTATTGATCAGAAACGATTTATTAGGCAGAAAAGGTAGGAATTTAATTTAATAGATTTATTTAATTTATATTTAACACGTCTACAAGCTGTTTTTTTTGGTTTTTCTCAACACGATTAGAAATAATAAACAGTGATACGTTTCACTTAATTGAAAATGATTTTCAGTTAAGATAAAGGCAGGAATTCACTGGGAGGGAAATAGGATGGAAAAAAATTCAGTTAAAGCCTATCAAGAGTTCAGCGAAGAAAGATTTACAAAACGTATTATTTACAAAAAAGGTGAAACAACAGCGTTTGTATTAAATTTCATGCCTGGACAACAGCTTCCCGTTCATAAGCACCCTGGTACAGAAGTTTATCTTTATGTAGTCACTGGGACTGGCACCTTCATTGTCGATGGTCAGGAAACACCAGTATCAGAAGCAGATTTGGTTCATGTTGGCGGCGACGAAGAGCTTGCCTTTAACAATAATGGCAGTGAACCTGTCAGCTTATATGTTGTGTTAAGTAAAGTACCTAGCGAACAATACGCGAAAAATACCATTATAAAAAGGAAAGGCAGCAAAGTTGCTGCCCTTTTTGCATTAATGGCTTAATTGTTTGTTGAATTTTACAGGTAGTGTTCCCTTGAACCCTCATTTTCGTCATCTAAGGGAACGATTCCTAACGGGAAGCTATAAAGTTATTTTATTTAGCCCTCCAATTCTAAACTACTTATGATATTATGCTGGCCTCTTTCTTTCCTTCGATTGTACCTTATTCTTTAGTCCAAAAAACCACCAGTTCCAATCCCCGAATAACTTCATCAAAGCTGGCACAAGGACCATTCTAACAATAGTGGCGTCAATGAAAATCGCAATCGCGATACCGACACCAAGCTGCTTAATCGGCATGACGCCTGTAAAGGCAAAAGCACCTGTTACCACAATCATAATCGCTGCGGCAGAGGTGATAATTTTACTAGTGTACGTTAACCCCGATATCGTAGCCTCGGTATTATCTCCTGTTTTTAAATAAAACTCTTGAATCCTCGATATCAAAAACACCTCATAATCCATTGATAGCCCAAAGACAAGGGTAAATACAAAAACAGGTAATATTAATGCAATATCTGCAGGCTCTACTCCTAGATGCCCCTGCTGGAAAATCCAGACGACTATTCCGAACGTACAGCTAAGACTTAATATATTCATTATTATGGCTTTCAGTGGAATGAGGATTGAGCGAAAAGCTGCCATCAGAATGAAGAAGGTTGAGACAACAATTAGTAACAATCCATAGGGAGCCTTTTCAGATATCTCATCAAAGATTTCTTGCTCAAACTTTATTGCTCCTCCGAAATGGGTGGCCAAACCCAAGTCCCTGGAGGACCAATCACGAATCCACTCCCTTGCTTCAGCGGAATGATCAGTAGTTTTTAAATACACCTCAATCAGCATTTTATTATCTCGAACAAAGTAGTCTAGAATGGGAGCAGTCTGTTGTTTTTGTCCATATAAGAGCAGTTGAGACAATGTTTTCTCCTCCTGTATACCTGTAGCGGAAAAGGGAGAATCAACTGTATCAACAAGTTTATCCTTTGAAAGCTGATCAAGTAAGCTGCTTACCTTCTCAAGATTATTTAATTCTAGAATACTTCCTTTTGTTTCCAATACGATAGATACTTTCTTTTCAGTGCGTTTATCTTTAGAGATAAAATGCTCCTCAAAGGTTTCAAATGCAACTCTTGATGGATATTTAGCCGGAAGAGATTCGGTCCCAGGAATCGACATCGTCATTTGTGCAACAGGTATAAGACCTGCAAGGAGGATGGCTAGGGCAGCCCCTGCCATAAGAACCGGACGCCTCATCACAAATTTTGCAAACCGATGCCAAATGCTAGTTTTTGTATCTTTTAATCGCAGGATGCTAAATTTATTTATTCTAGTCCCTATTACAGCCAATAAGGCAGGAAGAAAGGTCAAGGCACAAAGGGCTGAAATAAATACAACGGCCATGCCGCCTAGCGCAACATTTTGAAAAATATCTATTTGAATAAACCATAAAGCCGATAAGACAATAAATACACAAAGTCCTGAGAAAATAATCGACCGTCCAGCTGTTGCTACGCTTATTTCGATGGCTTCCCGAATGGATTTTGTATGTAATTCCTCTTTGTAGCGGTTTATTAGTAATAAGGCAAAGTCAATACTTAAAGCGAGTCCAATCATCGGGACAATATTTAATATAAAAATGGTCAAATCGGTACCATAACTAAAAAAGAAAACAGCACCCATCGTGGTTAATATCGATACAACCCCGATAACAATCGGAATGGAGGCTGCAATTAAACCTCCGAAAGCCAGGACTAAGACAAGTAAAGCAATCGGCAGTCCAATCATTTCAGCTTTAGCTAAATCCTCTTGGCTGGCAATATTGAGGTCTTGAACAATAATTGGCTCACCCGTCATGGTAACGGTTAATCCCTGTTTATTTTTAAGAATCTTGTTTAATTGATCAATCTCAGTGCTGAGATCCTCTGCTTTTTTATCAAAAGCCAACAGACCATAGGCAACTTCGTCCTTTATCATTCCTTCTCGGTCAAAAGGACTTGTTATGCTTTTGGTACCGTCAAAGTTTTTTAAATCTTCAAAGGTTTCTTTGATATATTGATTCCAGTCACGATCATTAACCGAACTCTTTCTTTCGAAGACAAGGATAATAGACGATTTGGCTTGTCCATATTCCTTTTCAAGGAGCATTCTTGTTTCGTTATATTCACCTTTGTATTCAAAGCCGTTACCGCTTAATACGGAAGGTAGTTTTATGGCGAAAACCACTGAAATTATAATAATAAGCAGCCAAAATGCAAGCACCGTTTTCCGGTGACGGTATATGAGTCCACCAAGTTTCCCCAATTTAAGACCTCCTTTTTCTAGCCCTGAACTTAGAATATCATAACAGACCAATAGCAGTGGTTGACTATTTCGTGTCAACGTAATGGACATAGTAAATATGATAGGAATCATTCCCTCTTTTAAGAATGAAAATGCAACAGGAGGGATGTTAAATAATGTTCATCGGGATTTTTACAAATGTAAAAATATTAGGGGAATCACCTAACTTCTTGCTATAATATAAAAAAATCAGGATAGAAGGTGACGTACAGTGGACCGAGAGAAACTAAGTAAAGTAATAGAAGCAGCAAAACTATATTACTTATTGGACTATAATCAAAACGAAATCGCGAAGATACTGGGTATTTCACGCCCAACAGTCTCCCGTTTATTACAGCAGGCCAAAAGCGAGGGAATAGTCCAAATCACTATTATGGACCCAACCGAGGATGTTGAAAATTTAGCTCATCAGTTAGAAAAAAAGTTCAACTTGAAAAAAGTAATCGTTGCGTCTATTCCGCAATTTGAAAATCATATTATTAAAAATTACCTTGGTGAAAGAGCGGCCCAATATCTACATGAAATTGTAAAGGATCATGACATTATTGGAGTAACTTGGGGAACTACGTTATACCATATTGCCGTTGAGCTAAAACAGAAATTTGTCAAAGACGTTAAGGTTGTTCAGTTAAAAGGCGGAGTCAGCCATGCTGAAACGAATACATATGCGTCTGAAATTCTGTACCTTTTTGGAAAAGCATATAATACTACACCACATAATCTTCCTTTGCCGGCGATTGTGGACCATGTTGTCGTAAAGCAGGCGATGGAGGCTGACCGGCATATTCATAAAATCCTAGAGCTTGGCAAAAAGGCCAATATCGCAGTGTTCACGATGGGTTCGATTAAAAAGGACTCTCTATTGTTTCAAATGGGATATTTTACAGAAAGTGATCAAAAGGCCTTAAATGAAAAAGCGGTTGGGGACATTTGTTCACGTTTCTTTGATAAAGAGGGGGAAGTGTGTAATGAAAGTCTGAACGAAAGAACACTGGGAGTGAAATTAGAGGATTTACGGGACAAAGAATATTCGATACTTGTCGCCGGTGGACCGAATAAAATTGAGGGCATCTACGGTGCATTAAAGGGGAATTATGCCAATGTGTTAATAACAGACCAATTCTCGGCAAAGTTCCTTCTTGATAAAAAATAAATTTTACATTTGTTCAAAATAATATTTACAAATGTTCATAGGTTTTGTTATAGTTAGCTTGTGAAAAGTAACAATTAATTGTAATTCTTCAAATACAGGAGGAAATATCTTATGACTATAAATGTGACTAAAATGATTGATCATACATTATTAAAGGCCGATGCTACTAAGGAAGAAATCGTGAAGTTAGTAGAAGAGGCTAAGAAATATTCCTTCGCTTCCGTATGTGTCAATCCAACTTGGGTAAAAATATCAGCAAATATGCTTAAAGATACACCAGAAGTAAAAGTATGTACGGTAATTGGATTTCCTTTAGGAGCATCTACATCAGAAACAAAAGCTTTTGAAACCAGAAATGCGATAGAAAATGGTGCAAATGAAATCGATATGGTGATCAATATCGGTGCACTCAAAGATAAACAAGATGAATTAGTAGAAAAAGATATCAAAGCAGTGGTTGAAGCAGCGAAAGGTAAAGCACTTACAAAGGTAATTATCGAGACATGTCTATTAACGAAAGAAGAAAAAGTAAGAGCATGTGAACTCTCAGTTAAGGCTGGAGCCGATTTTGTAAAAACCTCTACTGGATTTTCAACCGGCGGAGCAACTGTTGAAGATATTCGTCTAATGCGTGAAACAGTTGGACCTGATATAGGTGTAAAAGCTTCTGGAGGCGTTCGCAGCCGTGAGGATGCACTTGCAATGATTGAAGCAGGAGCTACTCGAATCGGTGCAAGTTCTGGAGTGTCAATCAGTAAAGGTGAAATTTCTCAAAGCAATTATTAATATTTAGATTTGAGGGATACAAATGAAAGAAACAGTATTAGCATTAGTTGCTGGTTTAATTGTAGGGATCATATTTAAATTTATGAAGCTTCCATTACCTGCTCCTCCAGTGTTTTCTGCAGTAGTTGGCGTTTTCGGTGTTTATTTTGGCGGAGTTATTGCTAATTGGATGGTTAAATTTTTCCAAGGGTAAAAGTGGACTATGGAGAGTGAAAACACAATGGATGAAAAAAAACTTTTGGAAGAAGCAGTCAAGGCACGAGAGTTTGCCTATGTGCCGTATTCAAAATTTAAGGTTGGAGCTGCTCTTAAAGCAAAAGATGGGAAAGTATTTCATGGATGTAATATCGAAAATGCATCATATGGAATGACAAACTGTGCGGAAAGAACGGCTTTATTTTCGGCATACTCTGAAGGTGTCACTCAGTTTGATACACTAGTTGTGGTGGCGGATACTGATCGGCCAGTTCCACCTTGTGGTGCCTGCAGGCAGGTAATTTCAGAACTTTGTGACCCTGAGATGGAAGTTATCCTTACGAACATAAAGGGTGATGTTCAAAGATTCCTAGTTAAGGAACTTCTTCCTGGTGCATTTTCTCCAAATGATTTAAAATAAAAAGTTGAGGCAGGATTGATTCTAATCCTGCCTTTTTTTCATGCAATTTAATAAAAAGGGCATAATTAAAAAATAATTAAAGTCAGTGGATGATTTTGAAAATGCAAAAGAAAGAGGAAACCATGAGTAGTAATAATAAATTGTTTATATCTATCATTGATAATGATGAAATGGTTCAATCACTGCTGGTAAAGATTCTCAATTTGATGAATATAGACCACTTCGAGATTTATATTAAAGCATATGACGATGGTGTTCAATTTTTTGAATCAAACAACCTGGAAGAAGCCGGGGAACACCTCTTGATTCTGGATGGTGTTATGCCAAATATGGACGGTATTGAGATTCTGCAAAAAGTAAAAAGTACAAGAAGTAATGTTTATGTATTAATGCTTTCAGGCAGAAAAAGTCAATCTGAAATTGAAAAGGCACTTAAACTAGGAGCTGATGATTATGTTACGAAACCGTTTAGTATTAAGGAACTCCAGGCAAGAGTTCTACAAATTATTCAAAGGATGAAGTAAATGATAAATCAAGAGGTTATATTCCTTTCTATAATTACTTTATCTCTTTTGTCTTTACTATTTCTTTTATTGCTTTATTTGTTGACTCGGAAATTTTACGATATAAAAAAAAGAAGAAAGATTGAAAACTATAAAAATAAAATATATCCAAAAGTTCTTTCGATAATTGCTGAAGGCGACTTAGTCAGGGGAATAAGTTTTGAAAAAAAAGTTTTAAAACAAAAAGCTATCGAAGAACTCCTTAGTAAGTATGTGAAAATTTTAGAGGGTGAAGAGGAAAAAAAGAGATTATCAGAATTGGCCACTCTTTGGCTAGAGGATTACTATCGGAAACGTCTTAAAAGCAAAAGATGGAGTCAGCGTATGAATGCTCTTTACCATATTGAGGATTTTCATATGGTAAAGCTAATAGACGATGTTGTTCTGTTATCTAGTAAAAAGAATATTACCCATCAAGAAACGATTCATATTCTGAGAATCCTTGCATCCTTTCAATTTAGCGGTTTAAAAGACTTACTTCCAAATCAATATCATTATTTATCTAGGTATGACTATCGAAGTATTTTAACCCGGTTAGAACACGGATTATTTGATCAGTTTGTATTAACTTTTCATAAAAGCCCCACTCCATTTAAATATGCCATTCTAGATGTTATTTCAGTGAAAAGAGCAAAAGAATATTGTGTATTTACCGAAAATGTCTTTTCAACCTATCAAGGTGAATTGAAGCTTCGTGCCTTAAAGGCTCTAGCTGAAATAGGCTATGTAAAAGATATAGAGCCATGCTTAGAAATGTTGCACTCTTCTAAATGGCAGGAGAGGATGGTGGCGGCAAAACTCATAGGTTCGATTAAGGAAGAGAAGGGTATTCCAAGATTAATTGAGCTGCTGCATGATCAGACTTGGTGGGTCCGTTCACAGGCAGGGCAATCGATTCGTCAGTTCCCTAATGGGAAGGCAATTTTGCAAAAGGTCTTAGAAACATCCAAGGATGCATATGCAAGAGATATGGCTTGGGATTGGCTGCATAAAGGAGTATAGAAGATGTTAAATGTTCAATGGGTGGATATTGTTTCATTTTTTGGTTGGTTTATAGCGTTATATATGGTCATTGTTATTATTTTCTATTCGGTTATATTAATTATTTCAACATATCAACTTCGAAAGGAATACCAATTAGACAGAATACAGGCTTTTGAGGATTACATGGATGAATTTAATACTAGACCTGTCTCGATTATTGTTCCTGCTTATAACGAGGAGGCAGGAATCATACAAAGTGTACGTTCTCTATTGAGCGTGAACTATCCAACTTATGAAATCATCGTGGTCAATGACGGGTCCACAGATAATACCTTAAAAAAGATGATTGATCATTATAATATGAAAGAGATAAGTAGAGTGGTACGTAAACAAGTTCATACAAAGCCGATTAAGACTATTTACCAATCTTCCTTACTTTCAAACCTGTTCTTAATTGATAAAGAGAATGGCGGGAAAGCGGATGCTTTGAATGTAGGTCTTAATTTTTCACATTATCCCTACTTTTGCTCTCTAGATGGTGACTCGGTATTAGAGCCAGATGCATTTTTAAAGGTTATGAAACCGATTATTGATTCCAATGAAGAGGTGATAGCTTCTGGCGGCAGTGTGCGAATTGCGAATGGCTGTGAAATAAAGAACGGACATATTTTGAAAATTGGTCTTTCTGATAATCCTATCGTCGTCATGCAGATTATTGAATATCTACGTGCCTTTTTGATGGGAAGAATCGGTTTAAGCAGACATAATCTTCTTTTGATTATTTCCGGTGCATTTGGCGTTTTTTCTAAACATTGGACGCTAGAGGCGGGAGGATATAAGACAGATACGGTTGGAGAAGACATGGAGTTAGTTGTGAGAATTCATCGTCTATTGAAAGAAAGGAGGGTAAATAAAAAGATTGTATATGTTCCTGACCCGGTTTGTTGGACGGAAGTACCCGAAGATATGACGATCTTAAGAAGGCAAAGGCGGCGCTGGCATAGAGGCCTCTTTGAAAGCTTATGGACACATCGTGGATTAACCTTTAACCCCAAATACGGTTCCATTGGAATGATATCATTTCCATATTTTTGGATTGTTGAGTTTTTGGGACCAATAATTGAGCTTTTAGGTTACTTGTTTATGATTCTTTGCCTTTTTTTAGGCGGGGTTTATATTGAATTTGCCATATTATTATTTCTACTATCCTGTCTATATGGCTCACTTTTTTCAATGACAGCCGTTTTATTAGAAGAGTGGAGTTTAACAAAATACCCCAAAGTATCAGATATTGTAAAGCTCTTTTTATTCTCATTAACGGAAACGATCTGGTATCGGCCCATGACTGTCTTTTGGAGATGTGAGGGGATATGGCAGATGCTAATAGGGGATACGAGTTGGGGAGAAATGAAAAGAAAAGGTGTTTCAAAATGAAAAAACAAAGGACACTAATTGTGTACGCCATACTATTTATCATTGTCTTATTAAGCCCATTTTGGATTTGGACATTACTACCCTCTAAAGAATTAAATGTACTAATCTTTGATAAAACAGTTCCAGATCAGACCTATAGGGAACACAAAGGACTCGTTTGGATATTAAATAATGCTAAATATGTAAAGGAAAATAAAAAGCCTTATGAAATAAATAAGGATTATAAAGGATTTGTTCCAAAAAATGGACAAAAATATTCCATCACATCATTACCTAATGATTTAAGAACATATGATGTCTATTATTTAACCGATCAGTATGGAGTGTACGAAGAAGATTTCGTAGGGGAAAACGAAACAGGTGAGAAATCTTCCATCATTTATGGAGGCTTAGAATCATCGGATATAGATCGAATAGAACAAGCATTACTCGGGGAAAAAGGGAAGACATTAATTGCAGAATTTAATACATTTGCAAGTCCAACTCCAGATATCGTCCGGGATAAACTAGCGAACCTATTAAATCTTGAGTGGACAGGTTGGATTGGCAGGTATTTTCCTGACCTCAACAATAGCGAAGTTCCTATATGGGTGAGAGAGCAATACGAAGTAAATAATAAAAAGTGGAATTTTAAAGGAAAAGGTTTTGTTTTTGTTAATAAAAATAATGAAATTGTTGTAGTGGACCAAGAAAATGTTAAGAAGAATGGCGCTCTATTTAATCTAACTAAAAAAGGCGAGAGCTATTTTAAACGAGAACTCCAAGGGAAGTATCAGTATTGGTTCGATATCAATGTTGCTAGAAGCAATGATGAGATCTTAGCGGAATATAATCTTCCTATTACAGATAGTAAGAAAGAAGAGTTAAAAGGGCTAGGGATACCAACTAATTTTCCGGCAATTATCCATCATCAAAATGCAAAATACAATTCTTATTATTTTGCAGGAGATTATGCAGATGAAGCAGAAGTACCTGCCATTTATCAAACAAAAGGGCTGGATGTTTGGAAAAAACATTTTGGAACACAAGGTTCCTTCTATTGGGAAGTTTATGTTCCTATGATGAAAGTTTTATTAGCTAGTGATCTTAAGCAAACAGTAAAACAAGAACAAGTGGAAGTTGTCAAAAGGAATGGAATTAATACAAATAGCACCACAGGTAATACATATATACAAGTTCAAAAGAATGGTAAGTGGAACGACTTCTTAATAAAAGGGGTCAATATGGGAATCGCAAAGCCAGGGTATTTTCCTGGAGAAACAGCTATTAGTAAAGAGGAATATTCCCGTTGGTTTAAGGAAATTGGTGAAATGAACGCCAACGCGATTAGAATCTATACGCTCCATCCACCACAGTTTTATGAAGCTTTCTACGAGTACAATCAGATTGCCGAAAAACCATTATTTCTTTTTCATGGTTCCTGGGTTAATGAGGAAAAGCTCCTTCACAATCCAGATGCATTCGCACCTGAAAATGAGGAGGATGCAAAGACTGAAATAAAAAATATGATTGATATTATTCATGGAAAAGCTGATATACCTGAACGTCCAGGGCACGCCTCAGGGGTTTACAAATACGATTTATCAAAATATGTGCTGGGGATTATAGTGGGCACAGAGTGGGACCCTTATTTAGTATCCGAGACTAATCTTAAGCATAAAGATATTGGAGAGTTTGAAGGGAAATATTTTAGAACAAAAGGCGCTAGTGCCTTTGAATTTTGGCTGGCAAAATTAATGGAATATGCTGCTGACTATGAAACAACCCAATATAAATGGCAGCATTCCACGAGTTTTACTAATTGGGTAAAAACAGACTTATTGAAACACCCCTCAGAGCCATCAGAAAAAGAGGATTTGGTATCTGTTAACCCAAATCATATTATGGCTGGTGATAGCTTTAATGCAGGCTTATTCGCTTCCTATCATATTTACCCATACTTTCCTGATTTTCTTAATTATGAGAGGAAATATCTAGAATATGTCGATCATGAAGGCAAAAGGAATAATTATGCTGGGTATTTAAATGAATTAGTAACTGCTCATAAAATGCCAGTGCTAGTGGCTGAATTTGGCGTTCCATCCTCTAGGGGGTTAACTCATAAAAATGTCTACGGAATGAATCAAGGATTTCATTCTGAGGAAGAACAGGGCCTAATTGACAAACGATTATTTCAGTCGATTGTTTCAGAAGGCTATGCCGGAGGATTAATTTTCACTTGGCAGGATGAGTGGTTTAAACGAACATGGAATACTATGGACTTCGATAATCCAGATCGGCGACCATTTTGGAATAACCAGCAGACAAACGAGCAGCACTTTGGATTGCTTTCATTTGAACCGGGAAATAAAGACACAGCCATATTGATAGATGGTGAAAGCGAGGATTGGAAAGAAAAGAATAGTAAAACCATTTATCAGACTGAAGAAAAAAATGAGGCAATAAAGGAAGTTAGGATCTCCTCTAATAGTGGATATTTATACTTCCTACTTTCATTAGGACAGCCTGTAGACTTTGCTACCCAATCAATCTATTTACTCCTTGATTCTATCGGGGACCAAGGTCAAAATAATATTCAATTATCAAAAGATGCTGTATTACTATCAGATCTTGGGGTTGACTTTTTAATCGATTTATCAGGACAAGATCATTCAAGGATTATGGTAGATAGTTATTATGATACTTACTACTACCAATATGCTCATTTGCTAAAGATGATAAGTAGAGAATCTTATGTTAATCAAAAAAATAATGGAGTTTTCCATCCCATTCGGTTAGCTCTTAATAAAGAATTGATTATCCCCTCAACCAATACTCGTGTTCCTTTTGAAGGGTATGAAACAGGTGTCCTTAAGTTTGGTAATGCTAACCCTGAGCATAAGGAGTTTAATTCCTTAACAGATGTTAGTATGAGTAGGGATAAAAAAATAATTGAAATGAGGATACCATGGCAGCTCATCAACGTTAAAGACCCTAGCTTAAAAGAGGTGATGGGTGACATATGGAAATCTGGATTAACTAAAAGTGAAAGGATTGAAGGAATCCGAGTAGCATTAGCGACAACATATAAAGGGGAAATTCAGCAGACGATACCAGGACTATTATATACATGGGATGAATGGGAACAGCCAACCTATTACGAACGTTTGAAAAAATCGTATAAAATTATTCAACAGACTTATGGAGAGGCGAGGGTGAGTAAGTGAATAAGAAGATTGGATTCATTGGTGCAGGAAAAATGGCTCAAGCAATGATTGAAGGGATCCTCAAAACAAATCAAGTAGCAAAAGAAAACATTATCGCTAGTGCTATTTCAGATACAACAATTAATAAAATTCAAACAACCTATCGAATAGCAGTCACCAATGATAATAAGGAAGTTGCCAGGTTTTCAGATATCCTTTTTCTTGCTATAAAACCTGACTTACATACAAAAATCATTGAAGAAATAAAGAGTGTGATTAGCCAAGATGTGATCATAATAACGATTGCTGCAGGTGTTACATTAGCCGATATTGAAAGGGATTTTGGTTTTAAAATCAAGACTGTTCGGACAATGCCCAATACCCCTTCGTTAGTAGGGGAAGGTATGAGTGCTATTTGTCCTAATGATAGCATTAGCGAAAATGAAATCCTGGAGGTAGAGAGGCTTTTTCATACTTTTAGTAAAACCGAAAGAATGGATGAAAAATTAATGGATGCCATACCGGCAATAAGCGGATCATCACCTGCATATGTGTATATGTTTATTGAAGCGCTGGCAGATGGAGGTGTTCTTCAGGGAATTCCAAGAGATAAAGCCTATCGTTTGGCTGCACAGGCAGTTCTTGGTGCTGCTAAGATGGTACTAGAAACAGGCAGTCACCCCGGAGTACTTAAGGATAATGTTTGTACTCCTGGGGGGGCAACGATCGAAGCAGTATCTACACTGGAGAAAAAACAGTTTCGCGGATCAGTCCTTTCAGCAATGGAAAGCTGTACAAAAAAGGTGAAATCACTAGGTTAATACGTTTACATGAAAAAGAACCTGCAATTTGTAGGTTCTTTCAATTTGCTTCTGGTTTTCTAATGACTGTTATTGAGGTCATCAATCCAACAAAAATAATGGTTAATAAAGAATAGAAGAATTTTTCTAAACCCACTACTTGAATACCGCTAGTAATGACGAGACCATCAATGAAGAAAATGATAATCCCTATATTAACAGAAGTAAATTTGGTGAGAATTTGGGCTAGTAAATCTGTTCCACCCGTACTTGTTTCATAGCGGAGCATTAGACCAATCCCAACTCCGACCAGAATTCCCCCAAGTATTGTGCTTGGAAAAATGCCAAGCTGAATTTTCCCATTCATAAAGGAAAGTAAGTCAATACAAAAAGAAGAAATAATAAGTCCATGCAGGCTGTAGTAGAAATAACGTCTTTCAAAGAACCATGCCAAGATATAGAGAGGGAGACTTAAAACAATCATACTAAGGCCAGTTGGCCAACCATAAAAATAGTGAATGATTAACCCTAAACCAATCACGCCGCCATCAAGCAGATGGTAGGGTACGAGAAACCCATTAACACCAAGGCTTAATAATAAACTGCCTATCAGCATTGCAATAATTTTTTGTTTCAATAAAAATCACTCCAAACTTGTCCCTACATAAAAAGTATGAAAATGATTTAGATTTAGAAGTGTTGCAAATAAAAAAGAGGATGGAAAAACCATCCTCTTTAATCGTACTTTTTTAAAAGAAAAGATTTAAAATGAAATAACAGATTGCAGCGATTCCTGCAGAGATAGGAAGGGTTATTACCCATGTTATCAGCATACGTTGTGCTGTATCCCATTTTACTCCTTTAAGTCGGTGTGAAGCACCAACCCCTAATATACCAGAAGAAATGACGTGTGTCGTACTAACAGGTACATGCATGAAAGTAGCACCAAAGATAACAGCTGCACCAGTCAAATCGGCTGCTACACCATTAATGGGTCTGATTTTCATGATTTTGCCGCCAACGGTTTTAATAATTTTCCATCCTCCGACAGATGTACCTAATCCCATTGCCAGCGCACAGGAGAATTGTACCCAAAACGGAACTTCTGCATTACTGCCAAGGTAACCATTCGCAATTAATGCCATAGTGATAATCCCCATTGCTTTTTGGGCGTCATTCGTTCCATGTGAATATGACTGTAGGGCTGCAGTGGCTATTTGCATATAACGAAAATTTCGATTCGTCTTCGCTAAATTTGCATTCTTAAAAACCACTTTAAAAATACTGTAAACAATATATCCGACCACAAAAGCTAATATTGGTGAAAGAATGAGAGCTTGGATGATTTTCATGAATCCACCGTAGTTAAGGGCACCGAAACCAGCTGATGCAAGTGCGGCACCTGCAATGGACCCAATAATTGCATGTGATGAACTACTCGGAATTCCATAATACCATGTTAATAAGTTCCAAAAAATGGCTGATAATAGTGCTGCCAGAATAACCACAGATCCATTTTCAAGTGTAAAAGGGTCGACAATATCCTTGGAAATGGATTTAGCTACACCCGTAAACGTCATCGCCCCTACAAAATTCATGATTGCGGCTAACAGAATGGCATGCCGTGGTCTTAAAGCCTTTGTAGAAACAGAGGTTGCAATTGAGTTCGCCGTATCATGGAACCCATTAATAAAGTCAAATGCAAGGGCACCAATGACAACTAAAATAATTAAAATTTCCATTTGTTTGCTCCTTATGCATTTTTCATAATAATGGTTTCAAGTGTATTTGCAACAGATTGACAGCTGTCAGCAATATCCTCGAGATTTTCGTATATTTCTTTGTATTGAATAATTTTTATTGGATCCTTTTCGACTGTAAATAAATGCTTAATGGACTGACGAAGGATATTATCGCATTTTGATTCATAATCTTTTATTTTGATAGCATGTTCTCGCATTTGAGGAAGTTTCTTATTCGCTAGCAATCCCATCGCTTGATCAATTTCGTGAACACTTGCTTTTAAGGCAGCCACAAATTGAAGCATAAAATCATCTGCCTGTGTAATTGAATACATTTCAAATAATGCAGCTGTTGCTTCTAGGCCGTCCAGTACGTCATCCATACTGTTTGATAAATGGAGAATATCTTCACGTTCAATAGGCGTGATAAATGCATCATTTAGCTGCTTAATGACTTCATGAACAAAGGTATCACCCTTCGTTTCAATCTCTTTCATCTTCTCTGAGAAAATTTTCAAATCACTTATATTTTTTAATTTATAATCAGCAAAGTAATTTGCACCTTCCTTTAAGTTTGAAGAAATATTACTTAATAGAGCAGAAAATTTATCAACTTTTTTTGCCATTTTTTTATCCCCCTAAAAATTATGTAAAAAGTTTTTACACTAACGGACAACATTTTACAGAAAATACACTAAAAAAACATAAAAAATTGACCTAATTTACAAAAACTTAACAAAAGAAAATTCTGAAAATAAACTTATGGTATTAGCTTTATTCATTTTTTTTAATGTTTCCTGAAGAACTATTATTATGTATTAATTAAACGGAGTAAATTTCATTGGTATGTAAAGTAATAAAATGGGTACTTTAATGGTACAAGACAGTGTTACAAGAATTGATACTGCTTGTTAAGTAAATGTGATTCTTTAAAAGAATGATTAAAAAAGGAGTGTTCTAATGAGTTTCATTTGGGCATTAATCGTCGGTGGAGTGATTGGCTGGTTAGCTGGTCTTATTGTTGGTAGAGATGTTCCAGGTGGTATTATTGGTAATATAATTGCAGGGTTTATTGGCGCTTGGCTCGGTACTTTATTATTAGGAGATTGGGGACCAAATGTTGCCGATTTTGCGATTATCCCTGCCATTATCGGATCGGTTGCACTTGTCTTCCTGTTATCACTTATAATGAGGGCATTTAGAAAAACTGACAGATAATTGAAAGAGAGGCCGCCCAGATGGGCGGCCTCTTAATTTGAATTATAGCTTATTAATGTCTACACTCTCGAAGATAGGTGGGTTATCTATAAATGGGGCATAACAAATGATTTCTTCTCCAGTAATAGGGTGTGTGAATTCTAATTTTGCCGCGTGTAGTGCCTGTCGATTGAATTGCGGCTTTCCTCCATATAAAATATCGCCTAGTAATGGGTGACCAATGTGGCTGAAATGCACACGTATTTGATGGGTTCTCCCTGTTTCTAGCCAACATTTTACATAAGTAATACTGTTTTCCTCTTTAATTAGTTGATAATGCGTAATAGCCTCTTGACCAGTTGGAGAAACTCTTCTTCTTGTTGCATGATGACGGTCACGTCCAATTGGCTCATTTATAATCCCTTTTTTCTTTTTCAAAGGTCCTTGAACAATAGCAAGGTAAGTTCTCTTCAATTCATGTTTTTCGAGCATTCTGTCCAAAATCGCTCCTGCTAATGCGTGTTTAGCAAAGAGGATAGTGCCTGTGGTATCCTTGTCTAAACGATGGACATGCCGAATCTCAACTTTTTCACCTTTTGAATGCAGATAAAATTGTGCTGCTTGTAAAAGTGTACTTTTATCGGTTTCGTCGTTAGGATGTGTGTTCATAAAAGCTGGTTTATTAAAAACGATTACATGGTCGTCCTCAAATAGAACCTGTATATCATAGAAAAAAGCAGGAATGTCTATTCTTTCCTCATCTTCAAATAACTTAATTAGCACCTTATCTCCTAATTTAAGAGGAGATGTCCACGAAGCTTTATATCCATTAACAAATACTTTTTGTTCCATTCGGAATAAATGAGTAAGTTTCTTTGAGACCTCCCATTCTTTTCGAAAAATTTCTTCTATGGTTTTTCCTTCCCAGCTTTTGGGTGTATTAATTTCCATCCAATTCCCTTTTCGTGTCGTTTTTAGCATTTGAACTCCTTATATCATGAGATTTCTCTAAAGTAATGGCGTGGTTATAATTACCACCGAAATTCATTCTTTTTTATGCTATCCTTATGTATATATATTACGATAGATTATAGTTATCGCAAAGGTGGGTTACAAGTGAAAATTGTTTTTGCCTCGACACCAGGTCAGGAAGAAGAAATTTGTGGACTTGTGAGGTACATCTATTCAACTGTTTTTCCACTCTATTTTACGGATAGGGAAATTAGTGAGTTTGAACAATTAAAAGTATTGCATACTCCAGATGACTTTAATACATTAAAGGACGCTTTTCAAGTAATGGCAAGTATGCAAACCGTGATTTCCATACTTGAGTCTCCTACTCTTGATGAGCAATATGCAGTTCTATTTAATAAAAATGTTTCGAACCTGCAAGAATTTGGTCTTTTCTTTCCGTTTGAGTATGAACAATTCGTAGAAGCAAAAAATATGAAAAACAGTGTGTTTAGTGTTTATATCAAAGCCGCAAATGAACTACTTGTATAAGTTCTAGGGAAAATGTCTGCAAATTGCAGACATTTTTTTTTATAATCCTTGAACTTACAGAGATAAAATATAAAATAAATAGAAGGTGTAAGTTTATTGGGAAAATCCAACAATATGAAATAGGTAAAAAAGGGAGGATATAATAATGGATTGGAAAGAAAATGCAAATAGGTGGATGGAGTTTTCAAATTTAAATGAGGAACTAAGGCAGCAGCTTGAGGAAATCAAGAAAGATGAAAAACAACTTGAAGAAGTTTTTTATAAAAATTTAGAATTTGGGACCGGCGGGATGAGAGGCGAAATTGGTGTAGGAACCAATCGGATGAATCTATATACAGTTCGTAAAGCTTCTGCTGGATTAGCTGCATACATAGATGACCAAGGTAGTGAAGCAAAACAACGCGGAGTGGTGATTGCCTACGATTCACGACATAAATCTCCTGAATTTTGTATGGAGGCTGCAAGGACTCTTGCCACTAAAGGGATAAAAACCTATGTATTTAATGAATTAAGACCAACTCCCGAACTATCATTTGCTTTAAGATATCTAAACGCATTTTCTGGAATTGTCGTTACAGCAAGCCATAATCCGCCAGAGTACAATGGATATAAAGTATATGGTTCTGACGGCGGACAGTTGCCGCCTGCTGCAGCTGACGAGGTAATAACGAAAGTTGACGAAATAGAAAATGAATTGTTGATCGAAGTAGATACGGAGGAAAACCTTAGATCACTTGGATTAATTAACACCATTGGTGATGAGATTGACCAAGCCTATATCGAAATGCTGAAAACTATTTCTGAGAATCCCTCTATTTCAAAAGAAACAGATGTCAAAATTGTATTTACACCACTGCATGGTACGGCTAATAAACCAGTTCGTCAGGCCTTGATGGCGCTGGGCTATACTGACGTAACGGTCGTTGCGGAACAAGAACTGCCTGATCCTGAATTTTCAACAGTGAAGAGTCCAAATCCTGAGGAACATGCAGCATTTGAACTTGCCATCAGGGATGGTAAAAAAGTGGGTGCAGATCTATTAATTGCAACCGATCCAGATGCAGACCGCTTAGGAATTGCTGTCCGAAACCATGAAGGAGAATATGTTGTTTTAACAGGGAATCAAACAGGCGCCCTATTATTAGATTACATTCTCTCACAAAAGCAAAGCAAAGGGACCCTTCCTTCAAATGGAGTGGTGTTAAAAACAATTGTGACTTCAGAAATTGGCAGGAAGATTGCCCAAGAATACCAATTACCAACCTTTGATGTGCTAACTGGTTTTAAATTTATTGCTGAAAAAATAAAGGAATATGAAGAAACGGGAGAATTTACTTTCTTATTTGGCTATGAAGAAAGCTATGGATATTTAATCGGAGATTTTGCTCGGGATAAGGATGCTGTCCAAGCAGCTATTTTGTCTGTAGAAGTATGTGCTTACTATAAAAAACAAGGCATGTCACTCTATGAAGGTTTACTGCAGGTATTTGAAAAGTATGGCTACTATCAAGAAGGATTAAGATCTTTAACGTTAAAAGGAAAAGAAGGTGCAGAACAGATTCAGCAAATTTTAGCTTCCTTCCGTTCTGAGCCAATAAAGCAACTTGGTGACTTAACAATAGCAATGTCGGAAGATTACCTAACAGGCCTTAAGCAAACCTCTAATGGGGAAGAGAAAATCGATTTACCAAAATCCAATGTATTAAAATATACCTTCACAGACGGTTCCTGGGTTTGCTTGAGACCTTCTGGTACAGAACCAAAAGTGAAATTCTATTTTGGTGTGAATAGCAATGGATTAGAAGAAAGTAGAAGTAAATTACTCGAGATCGAAAAGAATTTTATGAATCTGGTGGACGAAAAAGTCAAAAGGGTAACAGGAAACTGATTTTTCATCAAGCATCTTAGTACCTCAACATGAAAGGAACAAAAGCATGTTAAAAAACCAAATCGCAATTGTTACTGGAGCGTCCAGAGGAATTGGCAAGGAAATTGCTGTTAAACTTGCAGAGCAAGGAGTGAAATTAGCAATAATCGGGAGTTCAGCACAAATTTCAGAAACAGCTGATGACCTGAAGAAAAAAGGGTTTCCACATGTATTGCCTATTCGAGCCGACGTTTCGAAAGAAGAAGACCTACAGCAAGTAGTTTCGAAAACAATTGAGGAATATGGACATATAGATATGTTGGTTAATAATGCAGGTGTGGGATTCTTTAAATTAACAGAGGAAGTAACCCTCGAAGAATGGAAAAAGGTGTTTGAAGTTAACGTGCAAGGTGTGTTTCTGGCAACAAAAGCTGTCCTTCCACATATGAAGAAGCGAAAATCAGGAACGATTATTACCATTGCTTCTGACGTAGCCAGATATACGATAGCTAACGGTTCAGCTTATACAGCTTCAAAATACGCTGTACAAGGTTTTTCTGGTTCGGTAGCACAAGAGGTACGTGAATATGGAATCAGAGTAGGTACTATTAACCCAGGAATGGTGGATACCTATTTTGCTGAATCTACACCAGGTTTACCAGAAAAACAGGATTGGCTTAAGGTTGAGGATATAGCAAACGCTGTGGTATATATGGCTTCAGCTCCTAAGTATATGCTTATTGATGAAATTGTCCTTCACCCACTTGTTCAACAATATCCTATCGCCTAACATAAGAAAACGGCTCCTCCTTGAGGAAGCCGTTTTTTGGTTTTGGTGGAATTCTTTGGTCCGGTTGTTAAAATATTTCTCAATAAAAATTGTATCCACTTGTTTTTTCAGGAAAGACTATACATCGGTAACTCATTATCAGGTTCAATGGTTTCGTTAGCATGGTCGATATAACGAAGTAAAGAATATAAACTTTTTTCAATTACTGAATAGTCACGTTCAAAGTGATAAGCATGCAGGAATTGCTCTATCCTCTTTGATAAAAATTGGTCTTTTGTTCGTACCATGAGTATCAGCAAATTATCCCATTCAGAGCGATGTGTATAATACAAAGCTCGATCATAATCCATTTTATTCATTTGGTTTGTCTCCTCCTTACTAGGAGTTGAAGTTATTTTATGATATTTCGGCGATAACTTTCACAGAAAATGTTGGACAATCCGTTCTAACGCTATTTGCAACTTTTACCTGTATAACATGCAGCGAAATGGTAACGAAAAGGAGCCAGTATGAAGAAGCTATTATGTATATTGATGGTTTTATTATTCCAGCATGAAAATGTCTCACTGGCAAAAGTTGTTGAAACAAATCGTCCGTATACATATGAGAAAATGAAGGATGACCTAGAAAAGCTCAATCATCAATACCCGGCAGTAAAAGTAAAAAAAATAGGGGAAACTCATTTTGGAAGAGACATTTATGCGATTAGGCTTGGAAAAGGAAAGAAGAATATCGTTTTAATTGGAGCCCATCATGGACGTGAATGGATAACAAGTATGCTTTTAATGAAGAAACTTGAAGTGTATGCTGATTTGTACCAAAGTAAAAGAGAGTTCGGGTCCATTTCAACAGATATATTAAATGATGTTTCCATCTGGTTTATTCCAATGCTCAATCCAGACGGTGTGACCATCCAACAAAATAAACTCAATCTGTTCCCTGAAAAACACATGAAACAACTAGTGTCCATGAATGATGGTGTAGAGAACTTTGAGCGCTGGAAAGCGAATGGAATCGGGATTGATTTAAATAGACAGTATCCAGCAGGGTGGAAGGAGCTCACCGATGGACCTCCATTTCCCTTTTTCCAATTTTATAAGGGAAAGAGGCCTTTGGCAGCAAAAGAAGTAAAGGCTGTAACAAAATTCATTCGCGACATTCATCCTGAAATTGCTGTTGCTTATCACTCGGCTGGCAGAGAGATTTTTTGGAATTATAAAAATGGCAAGCAATTAAAACGTGACAAACGGATTGCAAAAAGAATTTCAACTTTGACCGGTTATCCATTAGCAAAACCACCTAAACATGCAACGGGAGGTGGTTTTACGGATTGGTTTATCACTAACTATCACCGCCCGGCAATGACGATTGAGGTTAGTCCTCTTGTTGGAGAAACTTCCCCGCCTTTATCGGTCTTTAAAGCAGAATGGGAAAGAAATAAATATGTAGGACTTACCCTTGCTAAAGAGGCAAAGAGCTTGAAAAAGCGGAAATAACCAGGAGACTTGCTGTTTTTTACATCTTGTTTCATCATTCCCGGTTTTTCTTCATACATTGTGGTAAGAGGAAAAGGGGGAATGGCGATGAATGGGGACGATCGCAAAGCTCTAGAATACGCGATTAGTGAGATCACTGAAATTGCTCGGGGCTTTGGCTTGGATTTTTATCCTATGCGATATGAAATTTGCCCAGCAGAAATCATTTACACGTTTGGTGCCTATGGAATGCCTACCAGATTTTCACACTGGAGCTTTGGGAAGCAATTTCATAAGATGAAGCTTCATTATGATTTAGGATTAAGTAAAATTTACGAACTTGTTATCAATTCAAATCCTTGTTATGCCTTCTTATTAGATTCCAATTCACTTATCCAAAATAAATTAATTGTTGCACACGTATTGGCTCATTGTGATTTCTTTAAGAATAATGTCCGCTTCCAAAATACCAAACGGGATATGGTTGAAAGCATGGCCGCCACAGCTGAAAGAATCAGGCGCTATGAAATACAATTTGGGAAAAAGGAAGTGGAGACCTTCCTGGATGCCGTACTGGCCATTGATGAACATATTGATCCTTCATTAATGAGACCAAAGCTGGCATGGTCTCTAGAGGATGAAGGGGATGAAGAATCGCCGCAGATCGCAGCGACCCCTTATGATGATTTATGGAAGTTAGATGATAGTGCTAATAAGCAGCCAAGTCAGCCAAGGAAAAAACAATTTCCGCCAAAACCGGAAAAGGACCTATTATTATTTATTGAAAGCTATAGCAGGGAACTGACGGATTGGCAGCGAGATATTTTAACAATGATGCGTGAGGAAATGCTTTATTTCTGGCCGCAGCTAGAAACGAAAATCATGAATGAAGGCTGGGCTTCATATTGGCACCAGCGAATCATCCGTGAGATGGATTTAACGAGTGGGGAAGCAATTGAATTTGCAAAATTAAATGCGGGGGTTGTACAGCCGTCAAAGACCGGTATAAATCCCTATTACCTAGGAATTAAGATATTTGAGGACATTGAAGAACGTTATAATAACCCAACAGAAGACATGATGAGAAGAGGAGTTATTCCAGGCTCTGGCAGGGAAAAGATGTTTGAGGTTCGTGAAGTGGAATCAGATATATCCTTTTTGCGGAATTATTTAAACAAGGATCTTGTCATGAGGGAAGATATGTATCTCTTCCAGAAGCAGGGAAGGGACTATAAAATCGTCGATAAGGAATGGGAGCATGTTCGCGATCAGTTGGTGAATATGCGTGTAAATGGAGGGTTCCCGTACATTACCGTCAATGACGGCGACTATTTGAAGAACGGTGAACTCTATCTAAAGCATTGGTATGAGGGCGTGGAATTAGATGTGAAATACCTTGAAAAGGTTTTGCCATATATCCATCAGCTATGGGGAAGACCCGTCCATATTGACACCATGATTGAAGAGCGTAGGATGTTATTCTCTTATGACGGGAAAGGCGTTCACCGGAAGTATATGTAACAAATAAGGCAGCTTATGCTGTCTTATTTTTTTTCATATGGCTCACTCATTGGATTTAACTAAATGGGATAATAAAGCATGAAAGTAATAGTTGAAATTTATTTATAAGTTAATTATCATATAAGCAAATGATTATATATCGATGGGTAAGTGAAGTTGGTATCGTAAGGGTATTTACATAAAATGTACATACTAGTAAAATTTAAGTCAAACACTTATTTTATCAATTTATAAGGATATTATTATTTACCTATATAGCTAGGAGGGTCTAAATGTCAGAATTCAATAAAATCGAAGTCGAATTAGAGCGTGCTGCGAATCTTTTTAAATTATTAGGGGATAAAACGCGTTTAACCATGATTAAACTTCTGGATAATCATGATGCTTGCGTCTGCGAATTTGTAGAAATATTTAAAACCAGTCAGCCTGCCATTAGTCAACATGTTCGTAAGTTAAAAGATGCTGGGTTGGTGAGGGAAACAAGGAGAGGACAATGGATAATCTACTCTTTGAATAAAGATAGTGAGTATTTTCCATTGGTTGAAGATTTATTCCTGCACCTTCCAAACCAAGATTTCAGATTAAAGGAATTGGAAGAGCAAGGTTTAAGAATTTCATGTGAATAATTGGAGGTTTCATCATTGGTTTCTACGATATTTGCATCATTGATTTTTTTAATTACGCTTATTTTAGTTATATGGCAGCCAAGAAATTTATCCATTGGCTGGTCCGCTTGTGGGGGTGCCATTCTTGCACTAATCGTGGGAGTTGTTGACTTCCAGGACGTTCTCGAAGTAACCAAAATTGTATGGAATGCTACCTTTTCATTTATTGCCATTATCATTATTTCTTTAATTTTAGATGAAATTGGGTTCTTTGAATGGTCAGCACTTCACATGGCAAGAGCGGCTAAGGGCAACGGAATAAAAATGTTTGTTTATGTTAGTATTCTTGGTGCTCTAGTGGCAGCATTTTTCGCTAATGATGGTGCTGCACTAATCCTTACACCAATCGTCTTAGCGATGGTACGAAATTTAAAGTTCGAAGAAAAAATGATATTCCCCTTCATTATTGCTAGTGGTTTTATAGCTGATACAACTTCATTACCACTAGTAGTAAGTAATCTTGTAAATATCGTTTCGGCTGACTTTTTTGGAATCGGATTTGCAGAGTTTGCCTCAAGAATGTTTGTTCCAAATTTATTTTCTCTAGTGGCAAGTATTTTAGTCTTATACATCTACTTCAGAAGGAACATACCTAAGAAATATGATTTAGCTCATTTAAAGAAACCTGTCGAAGCT